>NZ_JAMYQD010000012.1:0-242870 GCF_040320665.1 Mesorhizobium sp. M0626
CCACGCAATGGGTCAAGCCGGGGCTGATCGGCCGCGTGAAGCACCTGCGCGGCGAGGACGACCTGCGGCATGCATCGCTGCAGGACTTCCGCGAGGAGAACAAATAGCAGCTACACAACTGGTCATCGCTTTTGCGAGAGGCGCGCATCCTAACGCCGCAAAGGCGGAGCTGAACGCGATACCGCAGGAACTCGCCTCACGCTTGTCAACGGTTAACACGGCTAAGAACGCCTAACACAATTCACTTCGTCACTGTCATTGCCAAGAATAGGTATGGAGTTTTTAGACATTTATTCATCTACTCGTGCTTTCTAGTGAGCTATGTCTTTCAGCACCTTCACCCGGATCTGGTTTGGAGGATGTCGTGGTCACGATCATAATTAATGCCGACAGCGGAGGTTTCCGCATGGCACATCTTACCGCCGATACGCCTATCTGATCGCGTTCCCGTTTTTCGATCAATACCCAATCAAGCACTCAACGACCACACCGTTGCGCTGGTTGCGAGCTAAAACACCGCCGGCCTTGGTTTGGAAAAGGGGCTGACATCCTTGGAGGCGCATTATGACAAAGATTTTTGAGATCCTGGTGGGAAGCATGGCCATTGGAGCCGTTCTCGCAAATCTTTGCATGCCGGCGAACGCCGCAGTTGGCGACGACGGAACCACTGCACCCATTGGCACGAGCGGTGCCACTGTCGGAACCGAGTCCCCCGACAATCCGACCAATACGGATCTGACTCGCATTGTCGACGCTATGTCGAGCGCCGAAATCACTCGGTTCAAGAAGCGCTGCATCGACGTGATCGAGAGCCGGGGCGTTTATGATCGTGACCTGCGCCAGCTCTGCCTGCTGATCTGGCGCCACTAACCAAACCGTTCGCAAGTGCCGGAGCTGTCGACATGACACTCTCCAGTTCCGACAGTGGAGGCCCGCCCACCGAAAGGTTGGCGGGCTTTTAGATAGCGGCCCTTACCCTACGGTTGGGTAAGTGTTTCCGCCCGATTACCTGGCGTGCAGGCTTTCGTGACACAGTCGGCAATAGCCAAGAACGCTCAATCGGCGCTCGATGCCGCTAATCAGGCGGTTGCCGACGCCAAAGCGGCGCTCGACGCGCTGAATGCGAAAGCGGCTGACCCGAATACCCCGCCCGAAGATGTCCTACGATGTGGGTGGCCGTCACGGTCTCGCCGGCCATTTCCTCGACATGGTATTTCGGCATTTCGCGCGCTCCCAAGCGTCTAATTCAAGCGGCTCGTGATCTGGTTGCTCGTGCCACATCACTTGACGGAAGTCGCGGCGGTCAACCTGCTGGTCGCATATCGGGCCATAGGTCGAAACGGTCTTGTCCGTCTGCCGGCGAATGTGGTTTGCCGGGGATGCGTGGGCCAAGGTCTGCTATTCTGGTCATGCTCGAACGAACACGATTCCGCGGCAAAAGTTCCGTCAGTTTGGTCTTCTCAGTTGGTGAAAGACATCGCACCAAAGCGGAAGTCATTGGTCGGCCGTCGAAGTGTGCCTCCAAAGCGCAGTGCGCCACGGCGGTCGGTGCTTCCATCCCATAGAGTTCGATCGCAGATTGAGCGGCCTGACCTTGGTCGACGAGATCGGCAATCTTCAAAGCCGTAAATCAGCGCTCCGTATTGCGAGCCTTCCGGTATGAGTTCCGAGCCTAAGACGCTCCTGAGTAGGCTTTTCGCCCTTGTTATTTTCTCTGCCGCCGGCGCCACTGTCTATTGTCGGTGGCGAGGCCGCTATCACCTTCTGAGCGGGCTAGCGATGGAGTGCCTTCGACGGTGAAGACGATTCCGGCATCCTCAAACGCTTTGCGGATGGCGGCGAGGTTGTGGGGACGCGGTTTCCTGAATTCGTTCTCAAGATCGCTGATCACCATTTCGCTAAGATTGGCCTTTGCGGCAAGTCGCACACGCGACCAGTTCAGTAGGGCTCGTGCTGCTTTAGATTGGTCCGCTGAGAGTACGGTTCGGCTGTCCATAGACAGTCGAACATTCAGTATCGCTAAAATGTTCCTCTTGACCTTCTGCGATTTCTAACGGCGTGAGGCCGGCCTCTCGCGTAACGCGGCAGGGTTTTCCAATAACTTTGCGGAACGCTGATCGTCACGCCGCAACGTCTTCTTTTTCGGCTTGGTCTTCTCAACCAGATCTGGCCTTTTCGCTATCAGGTAGTCAGCTTTGTTCGTTCGATAGTCTTCTTTGTGGATGGACATTGCTAGGACCTCCATTGTGGAGATCAACGCGGCTGGAAGCCGGCACGTTCCCAAAAATCGCTTGTTCAAGGCCGAGCCGAACGGTGGACGGATGCCAAAAACGCGAAAAGGGCGCGGTTCATGACGCGCCCTTTATTTGACTAGTCCAACTGTGCTAGTCTACGAGTCTTGCCGACCATACCAGTCGTCGACGTCTCGCCGCACTCGATCCTTCTCAATGCCGTAGCGTTCCTGGATCGTACCTTCGAGCTGATCGCGGTTGCCGGCTATGCGGTCGAGATCATCATCAGTGAGCTTGCCCCACTGCTCCTTGACCTTACCTTTGAATTGCTTCCAATTTCCTTCGACGCGATTCCAATCCATGATGGCGATCTCCTTCGTTGTCCTTTCGAACAACGGTCGTATGGCCGTCAGGTTCCGCTGCAGGTAAGCGCGCCTGCTCGTGATCTAGCAATGGAACCTAATGCCCATCGCCAGCTTGAGGGCGCCGGCCTTTTCAGTTTTTGGAACACAGCGGGCCTTTCGCCGTTGGGTGCAATGGAACAGCTTCGCAAGGAAATGCAGGTGCTCGCCGATCCGGGCATCTGGGTCGCGCGGCATTGCTGATCCCTTATGGGATCGGTGTCGCACTGCTTCTGTGGGTAGCCGGTTGACGGACCGGCTAGCGCGCTGGCGACGAAAGATGAGCGGATTCCATAGAAGCCGCCTTAACTAGGCGGCTGGGTAGGGTCATTGCGCTCGGCCATCCAAGAGCTTCCTTGACGCAGCCAGGACGCGGCGTGTCTCGTCGATGGTCGTACGTAGGGAGTTGAGTTCGCCGACCGTCCGGCGTGGTTCCGGCGGGCGCTTTCGAGGTATGAATCGTCAGGCTTCCAACGGTCTGTCATCGGAATGTGCCGCCCGGCACCTGGTCTTTCACGATTTCAAACAGTGCCCTTGCCGCCTCATCTTCAGCCGCGTCCAGACTTGCAAGCTCGGTGCCATCGGTGTCCGGGTAAGGGGTTCCGTTGTCGGTTAGATCGAAGAAGAAGCGGGCCATGGAACCCTGACAGCGAAGCTTGGAAAAGGTTTCCTCGATCCCGAATCCGGGTGACGGCCACGGCGCACAAGGGCATTATGAAGCGGCCGGCGACGCAATGGGTCAAGCCGGGCCTCATTGGACGCGTGAAGCACCTGCGCGGCGAGGATGACCTGCGTCATGCATCGCTGCAGGATTTCCGCGAGGAAGATTGAAGGATATTCGGAGCCATGCCAGCAGCTGATCGCCTTACCGTCCGCTTCGCCTATCAACGAGGCTTTCAGGTCGTCGACGGCAGCGCAATTCTTCAGACGTTCGAGAAGCAGGATGAGGCGTTCAATTTCGTGCTCGGCCGGGGTGCTCGCGTGTGGCTGGCCTGGTCGCGGACCGTCATAGGAGGGCAGACGGCGCCCTTCGATTTCGCCGCAGCTTTCCAGCAGGAAAAGGTCGGCCGCATCCTGAAGATGATGCACGGCCCAGCCGCAGGCACTTGGTTCTGGACCTGCGATGACGGCGGCGCGTGCGGAACAGTCGAAACGAACGATGAGGCTGTTGTTGGAGTCGAGCGGAATTCACGCAGCGCATCGCCGGGGCAGATCTACGCTAACCAGCCAGCACCCATTCCAAAGCCAACACCTAGGCCGATAGCGAGGCCCATGAACAGCTTGCCTGCCATAACGATGGCGAAGGCGCCGGACAGGGCGCCACACGTCCTGGCGGGGCGCTCTGAGGGCGTTGGCGATGTCATCGAAGATAATCGCTTCCATCGGTCGAGTCTCGGAACGCCGAACCTGTGAATCCCCTGTTTGTTCCGTCAAAGTCTAACGATCAGGGAAGCGCCATTGAAAGCACGTGCAGTAACGGTTGATTCAACCATTGCTGGTAAATTGTGGAATGTGGGTGGCGGCTCCGACAGTTCGGGGTGGAACTCAATGCCGAAGCCGCCTGCGCAGCCAAGGTTGGGATTTGACCGCGCCGTCCTATAATGGGACAGCGCGGTCAACGATTCGTTAAAACGTTCTGGAACTAATTAAGCACGCGCTAATTGACTCGCGGTCTCGGGAGTCAGTGCATATGCGTGAAGTTCATTCCTCCGATGGAGCCGATTTTGGCGGGACAGGCCTCCCGAGGGCATTGGACAGCGTCACGTACCGGCCGCCGTCTTCGTCTTCCCTCTTCCTAGAGATCCGCCATTCGTTGGGCGAATGGGTTGTTCGCCTCATAGGGAGGAACGGTGAAACGTATTCCCGAGCATTCGAATATGAAGCAGATGCCGTGGCTTTCGCCGGCGATCAGTCTTCTCGTCTAGGATTGGAAGCTCCCCCGAAGCGAGCAACTTGACGAAATCAGCGAGCGACGCGCTGAAGCAGAGCGAGACTACTGTTTCGCGGTCTCGTCGGTCTCGTGTTCGAGCATTCCGATCATGGATTTCGCGCCGATCACTGGCCACTGTCGTGCATCATCTTTCAGTATGATCGATGACGCCTGTTCGGGGGTGGTATCATCCTCCAGGCCGAACTCACGGACTCCGATGGGGGTTCTTGCCTTACATCTCACACATGGATTTTTGGTGCGAAGCCAATTCATAGTGATTGGGCCGACGTGGGGCCTACCTACAGGTCTACTGCTGCGATCCGCGCAATCCCTGGCAACGCGGCAGCAACGAAAACACCAACGGCCTGCTCAGGCAGTATTTCCCCAGGGCAACCAACTTTCCCAAGTCTCGCAGGACCAGCTCGACGCCATCGCTCTGCGTCTCAATCAGCGCCCCCGAAAAACCCTGGACTTCGAAACGCCGGCCGATAGCCTACGGAACGTGTTGCGATGACCGGTTGAACCCACCGCTTCATATCGGCCGTTGAGGCAAACCTTGCCTTGGTCTGGAAGTGAACGGTTTTGGATAGGATCTATGGGTGAGATCTTGCCTCAGGAGGTGGAGCTAGGAGATGACGAAGGGTTGTCCTTAGGAAAGCTGAGGACGGGCAGGGCGCAGGCTCGAGAATCGTGATCGGGTTACATCGGCGGGTCGCGACGTTGGAACCACTTCGCGGATTGAACGTTGCGAGCAGATGATCAGACGATTTGCCTACGCCCTTATCCTCGTCCAAGTATCTATGGCGACTGCGCTCGCCACGCAGGTATTCCTGTCGACCGCAGACGAAGCCGGTAACGCAGAACTCTCGCTTGCGACGGCCCCAGGCGAAGATCAGCGATGCGCCAAGGCGATGTGGCCCAATATTCCGGAACGATGTCTGCAGCGAGCCGAGCCTAAGGTGGTTACGCTCGTCCTCAGCCAAAACAACTAGAGCCCTTCACGTTTTGACGGAAGCATATCCGGCGTTTTCGAAGTAGTTCCTGCATTCGGCTGCCTCGATGGTTTCGACGAGGTGGCCGATGTGACGCCATGTGTCCTCGACGGTGCGCTTTTGAGCCTGGCGCATCCAATGTTTGATCTTGGCAAAGGCCTGCTCAATTGGATTGAGATCGGGAGAGTAAGGTGGCAGGTACCAGAGCCTTGCGCCGGCAGCCTTGATCATCTGCCTGATGGCGGCCGACTTATGGCTTCCCAGGTTGTCCATGACGACGATGTCGCCGGGCTTCAGCACGGTGATGAGCTGCTGCTCGACATAGGCCCGGAAGCATTGGCCGTTGATTAGCCCATCGAAGACGCAAGGCGCGAGCCGATTGCAGCGCAGCGCGCCAAGGAAGGTCAGTGTGCGCCAGTGGCCGTGCGGGGCCAAGCCGCGCAGCCGCTTGCCCTTCGGCCCCCAGCCTCGCAGCGGAGCCATGTTGGTCTTGATCCACGTCTCATCGATGAAGACCAGGCACTGCGGATCAAGGCCGGTCTGCCAAGATCGCCATCGCTGGCGCCTGCGGGCAATATCAGTGCGCGCCTGCTCAAGGGCGAACAGCGTTTTTTTTGAAGCTCAGCCCCTCGCGGCGCAGGAACAGCCACACTGCGTTGTGCGAGACCTTGACCCCGCGACCGGCCAACTCATCCTTCAGACCGTGCAGCGTCAGATGTGGCGTCCCACGTATACGCGCCTCGATGAAGGCACGGTGCGGCTCCAGCACCCTCTTGCGATGCCCACCCATCTTGCCCGGTGCCACCGAGCCGGTAGTCCCATGGCGCTGCAACTGCTTCACCGCGGCCGAAACCGAAATACCGAACCGTTTGGCGGCAGACCGGCGGCTTTCACCACTCAAAACCGCCGCCACAACCCGCTCGCGAAGCTCATTGGAAAGGGGTCGAGTCATCAGATGCTGGCCTCCACTCCAGCCAGCATCTTGAATCACAAAATCGACAAAGCGGGAATCCCCTTCGATTCCATCAAGTCGTGAACCGCTCTAATGGCTGCGCCATACGCGAATGGCTCTTGCAGGCTGCCATGCCCGACTAGCCGCGCCACCACAGAATCACCACCGCTCCGTTAAGCCTCGCGTAATCTCTGCAATCTATCTTGAAGGCAAGATGGTTGAGGGTGACATGAAGCGCAAGTCGATAATGCTCTTTGCCTTCCCAGCTCTGATCCTGCTGATCTTGGCAGGGGAGCGCATGGCGACTTTCTTGCTGGGAGCATATCCGGCCAGTCCCACAATGTGGCGGTTTTGGCTTGAACTAAGGCCGCTGTCGACGATATTCTGGCAACAGGTCGATCTTTATCTCGGGTCGTCGATGGTCGTTGATGTCTCCATGCTGGCAGCCGCGTCGATCGTTTGCTGGTCGGCGTGCCGCATACGAAGGTCGGCTGCCTTCTTCTTTCTTGCCAATCACGTCGCCCTGCTTTTCGCCGGGTTGATGATCGCCGTCACCAGCCATTCCGAAACAGCGAGCACGATCGCCTCATTCACGGTACCCGGGGGGCTTCCCTTCTCGCTAATGGTCGATTTCACCTTGAAGAACAGCCTTGTACTGGTTCTAGGTCTGACAGCATGCGCCTACTGTCATGTTGTCTTTCTCAGGGAAGCTCAAGAGCGATCCGGGGCGCTGGCCGCGAGGCTTGTTGCTCTGCAGCGAGATCTCTAAGGCAGCCCCATTTTTCCGACGTTAGTTGATCTTCCGGTAGTAAACCTTGCCGTCGGCCTGCTCTATGCGCTGGTAGTCGGGGCTTGGGGCAGGCGCTGCAGCTGCAATCCTCCTTTTGGGCGGACGCGGTGTATCGACGACGCTGGGCTCGGTGGCGTCTTCACCATCGAGAACAGCAGGCGCCTCCGCCATGCTGCTGGTCGTGTCGACGGAAGGTTCCGCTGCGCTTGACGTGATTTCGTCATGGACAATAGGCTGGTTCTGTTCCAGCCGGGCTATGCTCCGGTTGATTTCGCCAAAGCTGCTCTGCAATTGAGTGTCCAGTTTTTCAAATCGGCTTTGAAAACCGTTGTTGACCGTGTCCAACCGGCCGCCGATTCGTTGTTCGAACGTCCCGAGTTCCTCCAGCCGCCCTTCCAAAAACCGCATATCGCTGATACCGCGGTAGAGATAAACTGCGGCTACCATATTCACCAAAGTGAGCAGGGACGTGCCGATGATGACCGCGCCGATAATGCTTTTGTCGCTCGGTTTCACAACGGCAGCTTGCTCTCCAATGTGGGTTGCTGTCCCAATCTCGATTGCCGGCATGTCCGGTTCGCTGATCATCGTCATTGAACCACCACCTTTGCGCCGATCGCGACGCGCTTGAAGAGATCGATCACATCGGTGTTGGTAAGGCGAAAACACCCCGATGTTCCATCGAAGCCAACACCCTTGGGATCGTTGGTTCCGTGTATCCGATAGAGCGTGTCACGCCCGTTCCGAAGCAGATAAAGCGCCCTGGCGCCAAGTGGGTTGTAAGGACCGGCAGGCACTATTTGCGGCAGGTCCGGCTGGCGGGCGCGCATTTCGCGGGGTGGGCGCCATTCCGGCCATTCGGTCTTCGCCCCCACCTCGACCACTCCGGTCCAGCCAAATCCGTCGCGTCCGACGCTGATCTGATAGCGAAGCGCCTGGCCTTGTCGGGTCACCAGATAAAGCGCTTTCTCGCCCTTGCGGATAACGATCGTTCCGGGCTGTTCTGTCGTCTCGAAGGCAACAGTCTTGCGCAGGCTGGGTCCCATTGCCGGCAGCGGCGGCCGATCCGAAAGTGCCGATCGTGCGCTGGCGAAATCCTGGACCAGCATCATCAGCGCAATGCTCATGACGCAGGCCAATCCCGGGCCAATCCGATACCTACTTGGCCGCCCCCTATTTGGCAGCGTCATCGAGCCGCTCTTTGAACATCCGCTTGAGGTCCTTGTTGAAGCGCGCACGTCCATCCACCTCGGCAGGCAGGATAGCACGGTTCAACGCATCGGTGAGAAGCGCATTGTCCAGCGCGACCGACTTGATGTGCGGCGCCTTGAAGATCTTTTCGAGTTCGCTGCGCGAAAAGTGGTTGCCGAACCATTTGCGCTTGTGCTTGTTGGCGACCAGCGTGATGCTGACAGCATTGCCACGCAACTCGCGGATCTTCTTGTAGAGCCGCTTGCCTTGTCGCAGCGAGGCGACGTTCAGTTCGAATACGATGAAGATCTCGTCGCTCGTCGACAGCACCGAATTGTGCCAAGGCGTCTCGATGTTCGGCAGATCGATGACGATGTCGTCGAACCGGTAGGCGACTAGGTCCAGCAGCCGGAAGACAAAGTCACTGCCCTGCGGTTCGAACGGCAACCGTGGCCTCTCGAAGGAATAGAGCGTCAGCCCGGACGGGCGTGAGAGCTTGATGACGTCCATCAGTTCGACATCGAGCCTCTCCGGCTGGCCGATAATGCCGCCAAGGTCGAACTGGTTGAACTGGTTGAGATAGGCGCCGCAATTGGCGCTCTGGAAATCGAGGTCGACCAGGCAGGTGGAAGCCCCGCGTTCCTTCGATTTCGACGCCAGGAATTCGGCCGCCGACAAAGCGAGCGTCGTCGCGCCGGCGCCGCCGCTGGCGCTGATGAAGGTGATAATGCGGCTTTTCGTTCCCTGGTTGCCGGTGTCGTGGAAGGTCACGGCGTTCAGCAGTTCCTTGCCGTCGAGCGGCTTGTGCAGCCAGTCCGAAGCGTTCATGCGCACCAGCACGCGGGTCTGCTCCGACGATAGCTCGTCGGAGACCGCGATCAGCGGCACGGTCGCCCAAAGGGCGCGCGCTTCGACGATGCCCGGCCTTCCGAGCAACTCGCCATTGCCGAGGTCGAGGATGACGATGCCTGGGCGGGTGTCCGCAGGCGGCCCCCCGAGGAAGTCGCCGGTCTCGGAAACCCTGACGTCGTAGATCGCCAGCGCATCGAGGCGCGTCGCCACATCGCGCTTGAAATTCGCATCCGACGAGAACAGCGCCACCTGCTTTCGCTTGGTCGGTGTAACCTTGGTGTTGATGGCGTTCATGGTGTCCACGTGCTCTTCATGTCTTCGCCCGTAACCGTGCTCAGCATGGAGGGCATGGTGATGTTTCCGAATCCGAGCAGCCCGGCCAGGAAGAAAAACTGAAAGGGATGATTGGTGATGCTGACCGTGATGGTCGGGACCGGGCCACTGGGGCGCGTCCAGTAGCCGAGGCCGGAGGCGGCGTATTCGATCCGCACCTGCGCTTTCTCAAGCATCGGCAGGTAGTCTTCCATTCCGGCACGGTTGGCCGTGCCGTCATAAATTGCGTCGAACGAGGCCTGGCTCGCATTCGCGGGTAGGCACAAGCCTCCTCCGATACTGCAGCAGGCGACACCTGCCGTGCTTGCAGTGCAGACATAATCGTACGTGCCGGCCGGCACTGCGGTGCCGACTTTGGTCACATCGGCCTGCGTTATCGTTTCAGATGGAAGGCCGAGTGCGACAGGACCAGAAATTTGCGCCAGTCTTGCGCCAGCTTGCACAGCTTTGTTTCCCGCGTTCCATTGGTAAAAGGCGTAGCCGAAATCGACGAAGCCGAGCAGAAGCGTCAATAGCAATGGCAGAGCGATGGCCATTTCGACCATCGCGGTGCCCGACTGCTCCGCGCAAAACCTTTGGTTTCCCATCACCATCCGATGACTCGTTCTTGATGGGAGACACTGAGGGTAAGGGCACCAAAGCCAAGATACGAAAAGAATCCAACGTCCGGGTAAGCATAGGATGTACTGACGTTTACGACGACGACCATGCTCGTGTTGCTGAGATAAAGCTGGGCGCCCGTGGATACATCGGTCGCAGGCGTAGACGTAGGGGTAATGTTAACTGTCGCAGGAAGCCATCCAGACACTCTGTCACTGCCGCCAACGACTGCCCCTTTGGCAGCAAGGTTTTGCGCCCACCCCTTGCAAGTGTCCCAGTCGCTACTGCATCGCGCCATGTAGCGAGCTGCATCCTCGACGCCTGCTGCAAGGAGCAGGCGCGTGTTCAGAATATTGGAGAATTCAAACACACCGGCCGATAGCAGCAATACGAACGGGACGGTAATCGCGACTTCCACCAAGGCGGCGCCCCTTTCGTCGCCCTGGAACCGCCTGATGATGTGGCCAAGCTTGGTCATGTCGGCTCTACCGGTACAGCTGGGCTTCGTTGCGGAATGCTTTGTCGACCAGAGTGTTGTTGGCAAAGCCGCCATCGACGTCGACGATCTCCAGGCTGATTGGTTTTTCACCAGCCGAAGGGTCGTCGGGGTCTTTGGTATTATCCTGCTTTTGAATTGGAGTGTTCACGAATACGCTCGCATAGCCATCCGGCTTGATCGCGATGTGACCGTTGATCTTGGCGGTGTTGGCGTAGCAATCGACAATTGCCATGTTGAGTAGCCGTCGGTCGGGGTCCGGCGTCGGGTTGTCTCCTTTGTAGCATGACGGCGTGCCGGTTTCTTTGGTCGGCGCTTTCGATTTGTCCCCGACGAGGCCTTTCGAGATCTCGTATTGGTAGACGTCGTATCGCGAGGCAGGCGCAGTTTTGCTGCCGGTCGGATTGGTTGCGCTGGGGACGTTTGGATAGGCCGTCCCGTGATTGACCGACCAGTAGCTGGTCCAGAAGTTTTGCGCTGTGATCTTGTCGGACATGCCGTTCGCGTCGACGTAGTTGGTGCCAGGAGGAAGGGGCAAAGCAGTGTTATCCACGACGGGGTCGTATTTGGTGCAGCCAGTCTTCTGGCCTTTGCGTACATTGCTCGACGGCCGGTATGCCCAATCCTTCATGTTCTTGCTGAGAGAGCCACTGTACAGATCGAACCTCGTGTTCAGTCCAGTGTTGACCGAACCCAAGGTGACACCGGTTTTTGTGGTAATCGCATCACGGCTGTAGCAAGTGCCAGCCGTTCCCATCGCTATGGCGTCGCGTAGCGAGGTCAGGTTGTTGTCGAGCAGGCCAAAATTACCGGGACCGGGGGTGTTGCCGGCCTTCAGGATGCGAAATTCGCGACCATAGGTGTCACCTGATGCGAAAGCCTGCTGGATGGTCTTGCTGGTCGAGGGGTCTTTCGTCTCGAACGGGTTGCACATGAACAGCGGGACCGTTTCGCAGATCGATTGCTTGAACCCGGCGACGGCCTGTGGCCGGATGTCCATGGTGTCGTTGCTGCCGATAAAGCTTGCTGGAAAGATCGTTGCGAAGGCACCCGCACCATCAGTGAGGCCGGAAGCATTCACAGTCACCAAGGAGAATGACACCACTTTAGGATCGGTGCTGGCCCATGTTACGCCGTTGGAGTCGACGCCGCTAGCGTCTAACCTGGTGTCGTCGCTGGCGGGTATTCCGGTCAGATATCTGATGGTCACGTCAGACAGGGCGAGCGTATGATCGCCTACGGTCGAAAACTTAGTCTTCTGCTCGGTCAGAAGAGTGGACGCCGCCAGGTTGGCTCGGGTGATCGAATCCGATCTGCCATCCAGTTCCGCGGCTGTCGCAAGCGCAAGCGCATCGACACCCTTCTGAAGATCATTGTGCAGTCCGTAGGCCCGACTCATATCGATTGCCAACAATGCGAAGCCAACCAGCACAGGCAGCATGATTGCGACAAGGATCATCGCTATGCCGCGTTGATCATTCCAGAACGCCCTAATGGTCCCCAACATGACCTTACTCTCTGCTTCCTTTGCACCAGGCCCCTCGCTCGCCCGGCGCAATGCAACCGCATCCTTCTGTTCAATTCGCTCCGTTGGTCACACCCGACCCGCCGACATTGACCGTTATCGCAGGCGGTGGCGGTGGTGGCGGTGGAAATTTGTAGCCCTGTGCAACAGCGGCTGCCCGGGCGCCGTCGCCTTCGATATGTGTGTTCTTCGCGTTCGGATTGAACGGATCCACCGTCTGCGCCAGCGAATTGAATTTTTGCGTGTCGCCGGCGGCCAGGGTGACCGTGTCGTAGTGGTTCAGATAGTCCGCGGCGCAGCCCGATAGGGCGCCGGCGCACAGAAAGAGGATCAAGGCGCTATTTCTTGACATAGAGCATCTTGTCCTTCGATTTAAAGTCCAGCATGTGGCCATAGGGGCCGGTGACGCCGTCGCCCGTTTCATATTTTCGGATCATGTCCTTGTTCACCTCGAGCTGACCAAGGATGAAGAACTCCGGGTCATTGGCCGGCCGTGTCTTGTCGAACGGGGTCGCCAGCTGCTCGCCAGGCTTCACCGGCCGGACGATGTGCGGCGTGACGATAACCACCAGTTCGGTCTCTTCCTTCTGGTTGCTCGAATTGCGGAACAGCGCACCGATGACCGGCACCTGGCCCAGCCACGGCACCTGGTTCTGCAACTTGGTGGTCTTGCTGGACAGGAGCCCGCCGACCGCGAAGCTCTGGCCGTCGCGGAGTTCGACGACGGTTTCCAGCTTGCGGTTGGTGAAGATCGGGTCGCCGGCGGTGGTGAAACCGGTGAGGTCACTCACTTCCGGCGCCAGCTTCATATGGATCTTGCCGTCGTCGAGTACGACCGGCGTGAACAGCAGATTGACGCCAAATTGCTTATACGTGATGGTTATCTGGCCATCATTGCCCACGACACGGATAGGCACTTCGCCGCCGGCGTTGAAGCTGGCTGGCTCACCGGACAGAGTGGTGAGATTTGGTTCTGCCAGCGTGCGCACGACGCCCTTGGCCTCAAGCGCTTCAATGATCAGGTCGACTTTGATGTTGCTGTCAATGACGCGGGTAATCAGTGCCGCGAAGGGATTGCTGGTCGACAGTAGGCCACTGAGCAGATCGCCCGGGCCAAGCACTACGTTATCTTTGTCGGCGGCGGCAATGCCTGTCCCTGTACGGGTTGTGCCACTGCCATTCGTGCTCCTGATTGAAACGCCGAGATCGCGGCCGGCATTACGCTTGGCTTCCAGCACGCGCACCTCGAGATTGACCTGCTGGCTGTCGTCGACGATGACGGAATTTATGATGGCGTCGGGGCCATACTGCTGTACCACTTCCAGGATCGACGCCAGCGTGGCGCCGTCCTTGACGTGACCGCCAAGCCTCACCTTGCCGTTGATCGAACCGATTTCGATGCGCGCCCTGGGCGCCACCTGGCGGATCGCCTGCGCCATGTCGCTGACGTCTACGCCGACTTCGATCTGGATGACGCCGAGCGAGCGCTTTTCCGGAGAGAAGAGATTGACTGTAGTGGTGCCGGCGCTCTTGCCGATGACATAAAGCGTTCGGTCGGTCATGGGCTGGGCATCGGCGATCTTCTCGTCGCCGACAACGATATCGCCGAGATTGGCGCTCACCTGTAGCGTCACAGACTGTGACGTCGGCAGGAAGATGCGATGGACGCTCGGGTTCGATACGTCGATGAAACGGTCGGCTGCTTCAGCCGCCGCAATCGACGTCAGCAGCGCAGCCAAACAGGACAGTGCGGCCGCCGCTACCCTCATCCAAAACCCCTGCATCCCCATCTCCCAAACTGCTGCCGCCGGCTGCCCCGCTTCGCCGCATCCCTTTATGGTTGTCGCGGCACGTCATAGGATTCAAGCTTCACGCCGCGAAAGACCCCCACTGTAACATTCTTCGGCGGTTCCGGCTCCAAATACTTGATAACTTCCTTGACGACTTCTTTTGATGCGGGTGCCGTCACCACGGCCGGCACCGGCTTGACCTTGCTCAACTCGTCGAGCTGGGTTCCCACCCTGTCCACGGCCTTTTCCAATCCGGCGATCTTGTCAGCTGCGCGCTGGCGTTCGGCTGCGGCTGCGGCGTCGGCTGCGGCCTGCTTGTCCAGTTCGGCCTGCCTCTTTGCGACATCGTCCGGCGTCTCGCCATTCAGGTCGGAAAGCGTGACTCGTTCGGTTGTCTCGCCCTTGTTGGCGGCAGCCTGGCGCAGTGCAAGAGACAACTGCCCCGCACCGGCGGCCAGCGTCAGTTTCTGCGCGTCCTTTGTGGTGGCTTCAAGCGTCACCGACTTCACAACCGTCGGGTTGTCCTTGCTTACGTCAGCGACCTGGTCGACGGCGAGCACTTTCATGCTCTGCAGCAGAACGTCGACAAAACTCTTGTCCGCACCGTCATCGCCGCGCACCGAGCGCGTCAGCAGCACATCAACCCGGTCGCCCGGGAAGACGAAGCCGGCAACGCCAAGCACGTCGTTGACGCGGATGGATACGGCCTTCATGCCTTCACCCAGCACCGCCGAAAGTGTGGCGCGCTGGCCTGGACCGGTAATCTTGCTGCCGAGGATCGGCTCATTGGTGCTGATCGCTTGCAGCGCCTGCCTTGCGCCACTGCCGGCCAAGGCTTCCTTGGTGGTCTTGAACGCTCCAGCCGGGACTGCGCCCGCGGGCCAAGCGATCTCATGCAACTTGTCGGCGCTCAATGTGTCGCCGAACTTCAGCGGCAGTGCCGCGACAACGATCGTATTGCCTTTGCCGTTTGATTGAGCCAAAGCACTACGCTGGCCAGCGAGCCAGATGTTGATCAGCACGACCGCCAGCACCCCGAAGACGCCGGCGAGGACTATCATAATAAGTGTGTTGGCGCGCATAACCCCAAGCCCCCAGCCAATAGAGCGGGAATTCGCCCGCCACGACTGAATTCAGGCCCGGGTTGGATAACCCGGGCCTGATTCCGATCAAGCGATCAAGTACCGGCACCGCTGGCGCAAGTGCCAATACCGGAATCGTTCATGGCGGTGCAAAGGCCCGAGAAACGACCCGTGACCCACATGCCAATGCCGATGATGAACCCGATAGAGGCCACCGCGATGATGCCGATCAAGATAGAATATTCGACCATAGCAGCGCCGTTTTCGTCGTCGCGGAACTGCCGGGTCATCGTCATGAGCTTTTTCATGTCAATTTCTCCCTCTGGAGGTTTCAAACCCGACGAGACAGAGCCAGGATGAACTCCATACCCAAGCATCCCCCGTCACCTCAATCCTAAGGCTCGCGAAAAAGCAGAGTCAAACGGGATTAACAATTCCTTAACCTTCCAATACCTATGCTCGCGAGTTCAAGGGCGACTTGAATTCTTACAAGAGCTTGATTCTGCTGATTTTTCAATCCTCCTTAACCATTCGTTCACAATTTGGCCACAGCCAAGGCAAAACGATAGCAGTATTAGCATACCTGCATATTCCTTTATATCTAAGGGTTTACGGAGATTTTTCACCCGCATCTCATTTGTTTCGGCATGAAAGGTCCCGTGAGGTGGAAGTTGGGTAGAGGGTTAAGCGCGCGGGTCGAAATAAAACGATATTTTTCTGGCGTCCTCTTTAACTATGTTGAAAGCATTGGCCTCACGTGAGACCCTCCAGCGCTTGTGCCTCGCTTGGTTAACGTTTAGTTTCCGCTAATAAGGGGCTAGCGGGGGTATAAGGGATTATGCTGGGGCGGTTTATCAAGGGACCGAGTGAACCGCAGGCGCTGCAGCAGCAAGTGCCGGTGCCAGCAAGCGTATCGGCACCAGCCCCGCCGCTTGAAGTTGAACCGCATGGCGATGATTTTCTGACGCTCAAAGTCGAGCTGCATCGACACCTGATTGACAGGTTCAATCTGTCCGCTCTTGAAACAGCCTCCAAGGACCAGATACTGAACGAGATCCGTCCGATCGTGCGCGAGTTCGTTCGCACTCGTGCCGTGCCGCTAAACGCCCGCGAGCTGGATCAGCTGACCAGCGACACCGCTGACGAGATGCTGGGCCTCGGGCCGATCGAACCGCTGCTCAAGGACGACTCCATCACCGACATCCTCATCAACACGCATGAGCGCGTGTTCATCGAGCGGCGCGGCGTGATCGAGGAGACGGCTATCCGTTTCCGCGACGAGGCGCATCTGTTGCGTGTCATCAACAAGATCGTCTCGGCTATCGGTCGGCGCGTCGATGAGTCGGCGCCTATGGTCGACGCCCGCTTGGCGGACGGCTCGCGCGTCAATATCGCTGTGCGACCGATTTCCGTGGACGGCCCGCTGGTGTCGATCCGCAAATTCTCCAAGAATCCATATTCGCTCGAGCGCCTGATGACGTTCAATTCGATTCGCCCGCCAATGATCGAGCTGCTGCGGATCGCCGTCCAGGCCCGCAAGTCAGTCCTGGTCTCGGGCGGCACCGGCAGCGGCAAGACGACCTTGCTCAACGCGCTCTCGAGCTACATCCCGGCCAGAGAGCGCCTGATCACCATCGAGGACGCGGCGGAACTGCAACTGCAGCAGCCGCATGTCGGTCGTCTGGAGACGCGGCCACCGAATGTCGAGGGCAGAGGCGAGGTTCGTCAACGCGAACTGCTGAAGAACGCGCTTCGCATGCGGCCGGACCGCATCATCGTCGGCGAGGTTCGCGGCGAGGAGGCCTTTGACATGCTGCAGGCCATGAACACCGGCCATGAGGGGTCGATGACCACCATCCATGCCAACACGCCGCGCGACGCGATCTCGCGGCTGGAGCAGATGGTCGGCATGGCCGGCATGCCAATGACGCACGAATCCATCCGGGCGCAGATTGCCTCAGCCATCGACATCATCGTGCAGACGCAGCGGCTCGCCGATGGCGGCAGGCGCGTAACGTCGATTTCCGAGATTACCGGGATGGAAGGCAATGTCGTCCAACTGCAGGAAATCTATCACTTCGTGAGGCGCGATGTAGCTGCGGATGGAATGATCATCGGGGATTTTCGCGCCACCGGTGTCCGCCCGCGCTTCGCGCCAGAGGCCGCAACGCTGGGGCTCCATTTCGGCAAGGATGCCTTCAACCCGCAGGTCGCCCTCTGATGCTTAGTGGACAGGCGCTCCTTTATTTTATCTACATGCTTGCGGCAGCCTCGGTGATCCTTGCCGGCGAAGCCCTTTACCTTTCTTTGGCCGGTCGCCGCTCCCGACTCGTGGCGGTGAACCACCGGCTCCGTCGTCTCGCTGATGAAGCGCCCGCGGAAAAAACCTTGCAAGGGTTGCTGCGAGAACGCGGCCTGACCGATTCAGGAGATTTCATCTTCGGCTTTGTCTCGCTGAACAGGCTTTATACCCAGTCCGGCATCACCGGAAACCCGATGACCTTCGCAGCCTCGTTTTTCCTGGCCGGCCTCGCGTTGGCTTTGCTCCTCTGGCTTTTCCTGCACGTTTCGGCGCCGGCAGCCTTCATCATCTTTCTCGTGGTGGGCTTTGCCTTGCCTGTTCTTGTTTTGCGCCGGGCACGTAACAAACGGATTCGGAAATTCGCCAAGCAATTGCCCGATGCACTGGACATGATCGTTCGTTCCTTGCGCGCGGGCCATCCTGCCTCAGTTGCGATAGGTCTCGTCGCCCGCGAGATCCCTGACCCGCTTGGCACCGAATTCGGCATCGTCGCCGACGAGATTACTTTCGGACTCAGCATGGAGCAGGCAGTGCGAAAATTAACGCAACGGGTCGGCTTCGAGGGACTCAATCTGCTATCGGTGTCCCTTTCTATTCAGGCGAGGACCGGCGGCAATCTTACCGAAATCCTGGCAAATCTCTCAACCGTGCTGCGGGAACGCCAGAAACTGCGGTTGAAGATCAAGGCATTGTCGGCCGAAGGCCGGGCCTCGGCCTGGATCATTTCCTTGTTTCCGCTCGTCATGTTTGGGGCGCTCTGGCTGATCGCACCCAGCTACTACGGCAAAGTCTGGAGTAGTCCTCTCATTACGCCTGCATTCGTCATCTTTGGAAGCTGGGCGCTGTTGGGAGACTACATCATGTATCGAATGGTTAATTTCGATTTCTGACAGGAGCCAGTCATTAATCTGTTTTCGAACACCGACGACCTGACCTTTTTTGTATCCATCGCAGTCTTCGCGTCGGCGGTGGCGCTGTTCCTGTTTGCGGCGCTGGTCTTCCTGCCGGCATTGCAAACCCGGAAGCTGGTTGCGGACAGCCTTTTGGGCGAAGGCTCTGTCGATCCGCGATCGATCCTGGGACGGGAGCGCCTCGCCAAGATCGCGGCGCAGAAGCCGGTCGACGCTTACTTCAGGTCGATCGAGAAAGAGCGCACCGAGCCCAATGCTCTGGAGGCGAAACTCTTCCGCGCTGGATTTTATCGAGCGGGCGCGCCGCTCGTCTACACGGTTTGTCGCCTCGGCGCCGTTGGTTTAGGCTTTCTGGTCATGCATGCCCTGCTGTCGTGGGTGCTGCCCCCACGACTGCCGGGATTCGTAACTTTCGGCGGCTCGGCCTTGCTTGGGTTAGCCTGCATTGTTATTCCCAGCATCATGCTGGACCGGTTCGAGAATGCACAGAAACAAGTCTATCGTCGCGCCTTCCCTGATTTCATGGATATGATGATCACTTGCGCCGACGCCGGTATGAGCCTCGAGGCCGCGGTCGAACGGGTAAGCCAGGAACTTGCGGCCACGCACAAATGGCTGGGGATTCAGCTCACGATCATGAATCTGCAACTGCGCGCCGGCAAGCCACTTCGGGAAGGGCTTCGCGAACTGGCTGACCGAATCGGCCTTGACGAGGCGCGGGCGCTGGCCGTGCTGTTCCGGCAGTCGGAAGAACTGGGCACCAGCCTGACTGACGCCCTGCGTGTCTACAGCGCGGAGATGCGCAGCCAGAGGATTCTGCAGGCGGAAGAGCGCGCCAACGCCTTGCCTGTCAAAATGATGATCCCACTCGGACTCTGCATCTTTCCGGTGGTGATGATGGTAATCATGCTGCCGGTGATCATTCGCATGAAGGGCATTTTCTTCTAGTTGCCTATATGCTCTGTTCCTAATATCGGTCGGGGGACTCGGGGAGATTGTATGAAAAGGCCAATTGCAGTGGTGGCCTGCCTGTTCATGGCGGCACTCGCCGGCTGCCAGACGAACGGAGCGGACGGCGTCGTTCGAACCAACGAGCCGTCGAAAGGCGACGTAACGTCCTTTGGCGATGCATTCGACGGGTTGAAGACGGTCGGCGATGTTGAATACTACGCCTCGGACCAGGCCGTCGCGGAGGCCAAGAACCAGTTTCGTGCAGAAAATTACGGCAATGCCGGCGCACTGTTCTTCAAGGCGACGCAGCTTGCCCCCAATGATGGCGGCGCCTGGATGGGACTGGCCGCCTCTTGCGACCGGATCCATCGCTTCGACCTTGCCGATCGGGCCTATGGCCGGGCCTTCAAGCTGTCGGGTGCGACGCCCGAATATTACAACAATGTCGGCTATTCCTTTCTGCTGCGCGGCAAGCTGCAGGACGCGCGCAGCAATTTCCTCAAGGCCTACGAGCTGGCGCCCAATGACCCGACTGTGGTCAACAATCTGAAGCTGCTGTCGTCCAGCGTGCAGAACATCGAGCGGTAGGATGTTGTTTGCCGCGTCGCTGTCGATAAAGGCGCTTGTGATCCCTCTGCTGGCATGGGTCGCCTGGATAGACTTCTCGGCGCAGAAGATATCCAACCGTGATGTGCTGCTGCTCTTGTGTCTCGGGCTGGGATCGCTTCAGCTTGTTTCCATAGCTAGTGGATCGTGGTGGGATATGGGATTGAGCGCGGTCGCCGGATTTGTGCTGTTCGTCGCGCTCTTTCCGTTCTGGATTTTGCGCAAGGTCGGAGCCGGCGACGTCAAGCTGATGGCGGTCGTTCCGTTTCTGACCGGTGGAAACGGTCTCGCCCTGTTCTCGGTGCTGCTATTGGTTTTCGCCGTCGCCACAGTGGCGATCATGAAAAACCCTTTCATGCTGCCGGCAGGCGCGTTTCGGGTCTATATACAGCACTTGGACCGCAAGGGCGTCGTGCCTTTTGGCGTGCCGATTTCAGCTGCTGCGATCTGCACGATAGCGTTCCAAATCTATGCCACTCTGGCGCTGGTGGGCAGTTCTGGGATACTGCGGCAGCTTAACTAGCGCTTGGTTCCGGAGATTTTCTTCCATGTCGATAGCGCGGCTGGCGATCCGTACCACTTCGGAGGCGTGGCGCGCTAATCAGCCATTTTTCGTGACGGTATTCGCCTATGTTCTACTGGCGCTTATTGCTGCGGCGCATTGGAACATCGTCATAAACTTGAAAATATATAATAAGAATTTCTTATTTTTTGGGGCAGCCGTAACCCTGATCCTTCTCGCTGTAGTCCTGGTTCGGTTGACTATTCAACGGCCGGAGCAACCGTTGCGTGCCATGAAGGATCTCATGCTGGCCAACAACCTGCCGGATCGAATTGCATTCGGACTGCCCGTTGCGCTCGTCATCCCGCTCTTTTTCTCGATGTTCACCAGCATCAAGGGGGGACTCAACAGGATCCAACCATTCTACGCCGACACGTCCCTGGTGGCGATCGACAGAGCAATTCATGGCGGGGTCGATGCATGGAGGTTTTTTCATCCTGTGCTTGGCTTTGGCCCTGTCACCTTTTCGCTGAACGTTCTTTACAATCTCTGGTTTGCCGAGGTTTTCATCGTTTTGTTTTGCGTCGCTTTTTCAGCGGGGAATGGACGGCTGCGTTCCCAGTTTCTGGTCGCGTTTGTCCTTACCTGGGTGTTGATAGGTAACGTTTTGGCGGCAGCCTTCGCTTCAGTTGGGCCGGCATTCTTTATGCCCTTTTACGGCGATGGTACCTTTTCTCCCCTGATGGACTACCTTCAGTCGACCAATTTGACCTATCCCGTCTCGGCGCTGGCTACGCAAAATTATCTGCTGGTCGATGCCGGGTTTGATGGTCCACGCTTGGGCAGCGGCATTTCAGCATTTCCGTCGTTGCACGTGGCTGTCGCGACCCTGAACGCGATTTATCTCTGGCGTTTCCGGCGTTTGCTCCGCTGGGTCAGCATTGCGTTTCTGGCCGCAATCCAGCTGGGCTCGGTGCACTTGGCCTGGCACTATGCGGTCGATGGATACGCTTCCATGCTGATGACGCCAATCATCTGGGCTATTGCAGGGTGGCTGTCGAACGCCCAGCCTGGCCTTCGGATCGGTATGAAAGATCGTCGGGTCGAAACAAACTGAGCCTGCTTGTACCGCGATTGTACACGGCTACCTCCTATTCCAACGAGATCACCTTTCCACCAACAAATCGCCTAACAACGCGCGTTGAGGGGCGGCGTCATGGCTACATGCAGACTTGGCATCGAGGCTAAACAGCGCTTGCCACTCGACGGGTGGCTCCGTTGAAATATAACCTGTTATTGCTTTGCGCCTGTAAACTCTCCCGTGCCACGCCAGATCAGCCATATCAGGATGATCGAGACATAGCCGTCAATGGCGTAGTGCCAGCTGAAATAGACCGAGCCCAACATGATCGCTGCGACGTAGAGCCAGGCGAAGATGCCGGCCGGCCGGTTGATGCTGCCAAGCAGCAGCGCGTTAAGCGTGACCATGGCGACATGGAAGCTTGGCATGGCGGATATGCCGCTCCCGATCGAGGTCTGGCGGCTTGTATAGGACGACTAGAGATAGTCGCTTATGCGCAGGATGGCCGCGCCTGCATTGCTGCTTCGAAGCGAGGCGGTGAGATCGTCAAACAGGTCCGGGTCAAACAGCCGATCGTAGAAAGTCGGGCCTGCGGATGATCCCGCTACCCGCGCAACAATGCCGAGGATGACCGCGGTCGCAGAGAGCGACAAGAAGTATCGCTGGCGCTCGGCGGCGTGATCCATCCATGCGGCTGCGACCACCACGAAGGCGACCACCACGAACCACAATTGGGCATAGAGGACATAGAGGATTTGATCGACAACACCTGGCAAGGAACCGAGCGCGCCCATTTCCAGACATGCCCGAAATGCAAGGCCGCATCGATTTCGGCAAGCTGCTGGTCGGCGAAGAACGGCACCATCTGCGCAAGCTCATACTTGTACGTGGTGAAGGCGGCCAGGCAGAGAATGAAGATGCCAAGGGTGAGGGTCGCGCCGCGCCAGCGGGAGCTGATTTTCCCGAGGAATCAAGTCGCAGGGGCGCGCCTGTCACTGAATGGTGCCGCGATGCCGATCCCGAGCAGGATGATGAAGGGCAGCAGGAAATAGAGGATCAGCAGTCGCCGCGTTCCCAGTGCCGCGAGGTAGGTTTCAGGGAAAAGGCCAGCCGCGACGCCGGCGTAGCAAAGGCCGAAGATCGCCAGTTTTGCCGATAGCCCTATCCTCGGTGCGGAAGTTAGGTCAGCGCTCGCCGCCATATTCGCTTCTTTGGGGGGGCCTTCTTCAGAAGGACCGGAGCGTCGGCCGCGACCGGAGCCGGTGGGGTAAACATCAAGTATTGGACAACGGTGACGAACCCACCGGCACCGGCGCTCGCAATCGCGCAAATCAGAAGCATTCTCAAAAAGCCCACGCGGAAATCGCTCCTCAAGCCGGGAGAGAGGATGCGCTCGACTTGGTTAAGAAGCAACTACTACGATGACCAGAAAGGAGAGACCGATGGCCGTCTAGAGCAGCGAGGGCTAGAGGTCTTTGCAAATACCATCGTCAGCTTGCTGCAACTCGCTCGGGTTCGCAGTCTCGGCGAATGCTGCAAAGGCGCGTAGATCGGTGAAAACGACGGTTACCCCGCGACGGTGACTTTAGAAGCGGGTCGCATTCCGTTAAGGACTGCGTTTGAGAGTTCGCTAACTCAGCCGGAAGGGCACCTTCGAAGCCACGAAGCGGGTACCGTCTCCATCTATTGCAGCAACGCGATTGCTGCGTCTCCGAGACCCTTTGGTGGGGTGCCGCTGTAGCCATCCAGGTTGACGCTCGAATCTCCATTGTAAGAGAATTGCCAAGCAACAATCCATCCCAGGCCGGTAGCCAACTTCTTGTCATTGCTCCCTTTCATTTTAAGGTGGTGCATTGGCGAGTATATTGTACCATTTACAGAGTAATTGTTATTTATTGCAAGCGATATAGTCGGCAACAATGGCAAGGCGGTACGCGATCCGAAGATGGCAATGCCGGTATAAACGCCGCTTGTAGGAGCGGAAAGTTTCATGGCGCCGTTACCACCTGCCTGTATGATGCTGGACTTGGAATCGACGAATATGGTGACTTCCTTGCCTGTGATTTTCGCATTGTTGCTGATGCCGACTATCGCATTGTGAAAGTAGTGAACGCCTGGGGAAAGCACAATTTTTCCACCGAAGTCGATGCTTCCGCAGAACACCCGCCCGGCCGGAATGGTGACATCCGAGAGCGCCTGGTTGCTGTAATCGCAACCGGTCGGGGGAACCGGTTCTGGTGTGGTGACAAGTGGGTCGGCGAGGAAGGGCTGGTTCGTCTTCGGGGAAACACTGTATCCGCCGCCTTGGTAATTGCCGACTACCGAGATTTTTGTCGCGGCGATTTTGCCGGCCCCAACGTGTCTCAGTGCTTCGGGGCTGGAAGAATTTACCTGAATGCCACAATTTGGCACCGACACCTTTCCCAACCCGGTCACACTCAGCGCTCCGGTTGACTCTGGATCGAGAGCATAGATGCAGTATTCCGGGGGCGCCTTTCGTGCCTTTGCCGTGACGTGAAGGCTGATCGCCCGAATGCCGGCAAGGTTCATAAAGTCCGTCGGCATTGAGGCGGTGATTTCAACTGCTGCCTCCCGCGACACGGGAGTGGGCGTTGTGATGTCGACTTCAACCACCCCGCCGACCGCAAAAGAGCCGTTGCCAAGCGCAATGTTCTTGGCGGCCGCGACGGCTTCCTCGTCTCCACCGTCGCTCTCTATAGCTGCCAGAGCCGCTGAATCGGCCAACTCTTGCAGTCTGGACTTCCAGGTGACGGCACTGGTAAGGTCAATGGCCACGCCCAAGACCAAGCATAGCGGTAGCGCCACCAACGCCGCTGCCACGGCAAAGTTTCCGCTCCTATCGAGCAGCAGGTCCTTCAGCTTTCGCATTGAGATGCCCTCGCAGAGAAGCAGCCTAGATCGAATCGCGTTTAAACTTTACTAAATTAGAATATCCTAACTAAATTGCATTCCGCTGCAGGCTGCGCAAACTTTGGCCAAGCGACTCGCGCTAGGCTATCTCGCTCATCGAGGTATCTACATCTTGCCGAGCTACAGGACCGCAGATCCCGCTATTTGAGTCCGAATGCGTTCGCTGCCTGATCCGAACCCAACATATCACTTGCCGAATGCCCGACGCCCGGCAAGATCACAAGACGCCAGTTAAAGGGCCACCCGTTGGCGGTCGCGACAGCTTGCGCTAACTCGTATGTGTACTGGCCCCGTTCCAGGCGTGTCGCCCCCTGGCGCATAGCGGCCGCGCCTTCGTTCAACTCTGCATCGCCTGTATCCTCCTCTCCCAGATAGATCGTCAGCGGCAAAGCCAGGTACGCTTTCATCTCCTGGGTGGCTTGATCCGGCGTATAGACACATCCCGACGAGACGCAGCCGAGCCCGTAGGCCACGGATTCCGCCAGCGAGGGCAGAACATATGAGGATGGATTGGCAACCACCAATCTTTTCGCGTCGGCCAAGGCGAATGCCGCGACGCGAGACGTGAATTGGCCGCCGGCGGAGTGCCCGAAAAGGTAATACTGCGCGTTCGGCAACCCCTCTCGTGACCTCGCCCAGTTCACCAGGCCCTTCACATACCAGACGGTCCATCGATCCCGTGGCTGAATAGCGCCGCTGTTGACGATCCCCCCGCGTTGATAGCTCCAGCTTGGGAACCTTTCCAAGTCAAAGAGCGGCGCCATGACGATCAGGCAGTTTCGATCCGCGAGAGACTGCGCATAATCCCTGTAGGAAGACGCCGTTCGGCTCAACCCATGGAAGACGAATAGAATCGCGGGGTTGCTGCAGCTCTTGGGGTGATAGGTATAGACGGTCAGCTTCGTCCCGTTGATGGTTGCTGTGGTCGTACCCTTGCCCACCTTCCAGGCAAGCACTGGGCCTGAGTAGACCAAGCCGCAGGCCATCACCGCCGCAATCAACAGACGGATTGGAAATCGCACCTGCCCCTCCTTATGACGATTGGCATGATGCCATATTTCATTAGAGACTTCTAAACAAATCAAAACCGCCCGGGCGGTAAAGACTTCGTTTCATCATAGGGACTGGTGCTTATCGAAGGACTGCTTTCCCGACTCGATATGCCTGGTTGGAGAGAGACGACTTGGCTCTAACGAGGGCGGTCCGATCATCTCAGCGCGACGGGATAGACAATTTGAGGCATCTGTCCTGGACATCGGCTATTGCACCGCCCAATCCAGGCGACAAATCGAGCAGCCGATCGATCGTCGCCCGCCCGGCCGCCCCTCCCATTATTTTTGGCTGGTAGTCGAGGCGCGGATCTCTGTTTTGAACGTAAACTGGGTATATATCCAAATCTATCTGGCTCGCGCCAAAGTGGAAGCACGGCAAGATAGACTCGCCCTTGCTGTTTCCCGATCCGAAGGCGAAATTGCCGACGCTGTACAGTATGGGGCGATCTTTGTAAATCTCGACCGGCTGGAGGATATGGGGATGATGGCCGATAACCGCGTCTGCGCCCATATCGATGAAAAGCTGTGCTTTCATGCGATCTTCCTCGGAAGGTTGGCGCTGGTATGGTGCGCCCCAATGTACCATCACGGCGATCCGATCGACCAGTGGCCGCAGCCGTGCGAGATCTCTCTCGACGAGTTCGGGAAGATCCTGGGCGGAGCCCGGGAGGTCGTCACGAGCCGCCGTTCGGTCGTTCCAGTAATAGCCGAGAAGTCCGACACGGATATCTGTGCCGTCAAAGATCGCGGGATCGTGCGCCACGCTCTGGTTTCTTCCGCCACCATACGGCCTGATATGGTGTTGTTCCAGGGTGTCAAGGGTCTCAATCACACCATCTCGACCACAATCCTGTATGTGGTTGTTTGCGACAGTCATCGCAGCAAAGCCGGCGCGACGCAGGACTGAGGCAGACTTGGGATCGATCTTGTAAGAGTGGTTGCGCGTGGTTTCTTCCTTCTCGGAATCCGAGGAGAACGGCCCTTCGAGGTTCCCTGTAATCAGAGCGCAGCGGCTGAGGATCGGGCGGACCCAGGCGAAGCAATAGTCCGGGCCGAACCTGCGGATGCGATGCCGCATCCGCATGCCTGTCATGACGTCTCCCACTGCGGCGAGATGGTATGGGGCGGTGGTAGACGACGAGAGGAACAGTTCAAGTTGGTCCGGGTCGAGGAGATCGCCATCGTCCGGAATTATGACCTCCGCAAACCTTTCGCGAATTTTGGCAACATGGCGCTGAACCTCGTCAGACCCATTGAGACGAGAGGAGAGAGGCAGAACCGAAGGTGCACTCAGCATGTTGGTCACAGGCGAGCTAAAGCCTATCCCGCGCTTCTCGAAGATTTCCCGGATCAGCCTCTCATAAAGGCCGCCGGACCTCACGCGGTCCGCATGAAGCAGACACGAGGCAAAGCTGCGTGGTGATGATCTGATCGCGATCGTTCTGACGCGGGAAGGGTCGAATAGGCTGTCGGAAAGTCGCCCAAGCTCCAAAAGGGCACCAACAACCAATTCTATGCAGGCAAATTCGTGCCCGAGAAATGCCTTGTGCAGATCCCATATCGCCCCCGCAACGGCTTGTGCGACCAGCGCCTCCTGCGGCTGCACTTCGTCATCGTCAATGCGAGCGTCATTCGCAAGGCTGCCCGCAGGCACAAACTCGGCATCGTGACGAGCGTGCCAGCACCACACGTGCGGGGTCGACAGCATGGAGGCCGCCAGGTAAGTGCTCACGGCATATTCCAGGGCGCCCGGTCTGCTGAACGCGGCACGCGGTGTACGCAACCTGTCGGCCTGCACGTCAGCGGTATGACGCACGACGTGAAGCCCGAATGCCTGGTATATCATGCCGGCGTCGTGGGATGGGTCGCAGAGATAGGCGCCGCCTGAAATTCGCGGCAGCCACCCTTCCGCGGTGACCCCATGCCCCGGTCCAAAAAGCAACTCTCCGCAGAGGGGAATTGAAAAATCATCGAGATTTTCCATTCTTGCCGGATAACGATATCTGACCCCTTTGACCGGCACCCACCTGCCGGTGTCTTCAGAACTGCCCGGCCTTTGCTTCGGCCGACGTGCATTGACGATCGCCCTGACTTTCGGCAGGGGGCCCACTCCAAGTGAGCGAAGCACATCGTTGATGCGCTGGCTCATCATGGAGATGTGGTAGTAGACGTTGACTTGGCCAAAGCCCGCGCCGGCCTCGCGGCTTTCCAGCCCGCCGCAAACGCCACCGCCAGACGGCTGGAAAGAAAAATTGCCGTCTTCGTCGGGCGACACTTCGCCCATCTGGCCTGTCGGCCAATCCTCTTCCATGCCTGGATGGCTGATTACGTCCACGTACCGCCCACGCAGGCCGCGCCTTCCGGCGCGCTGCGAGAGATATGGCAATTCGACCTCGGCCAGATGAACGCGGCCGCCGGTAAAGTCGGAGTCACATGGCTCCCAGACGTAAACAGAGCCAGTCGCCATATTTACTCCCCTGTAGAGGTTACTGCTTTCGCCGTCATACCCGTACGCAAAGCAGTAACCGCTGCCCTGAGGATATTCGCTACCGCTTTTCCGTCAATTCGTGCCTATCGGACCACTCTTCTTCCGGGTCGCCCCATTGAGGGCGCCCGCTGCTTGGGTCGGTCGCCTCGCCAAGCTCCCGCCGTGCATTGTCCAGCACTTGCGCGAGCGATCCCTCACCGATCAGCTTGAGTTCCTTCGCGACCACGTTCGATTTCGTGAGCGGCCATTTGTCCAGGGAGGCTGCGCGTACGAAACCGTAACCGGACGGCATATGGACCATCAGCCAACCCAGGTTCATCATTTCCGTGGTGAATTCTCTCGGAACCTCCCAGCACCGAAGCGTCCCCGGTCAAGCGCCCGAACCTCTTGTATGACATCCTCGTTCGAGGCTCCCGCCTTGCTCTTGCTGCGTTGCAAGGCCAAATCCACGAGTTCGCGGCATCAACTCGCGAAACAGTCGGTGTGGATAGCAGTTGGAAAAACATATCTATAAACGCTACTCCCTTTTACCTCAGTAGAGAAGCTCCTCCCTGCGGTGAACTCCATTCCTGTGAGGTCGATCCGAAGGTCGCGAGGCCACCAAGCGGATAGCACAAGCGGATAGCAGACGTCGAGCGGCCCGCTCTGCCTCGCCCACTGCTCGAGGGCAGCGAAGGTCATGGCCGAGCTCAGGTCCGGTGAACCAACGATGCTCCGCAACCGCCGTCCCTCATCAGCCTGTCGCGATCTGCGCTCCCGAAAACTTTCAACTCAGTGGAAATTTCCAGCTCCCAATGGTCCGAAAGCCGGAATGCAGGTCACTGCCGAACAGGAAGTCCAGCCGTGGGATGCGAGAGCCCGTTAAACTCTGCGTTCGTTGGCTCTTGCTCAGTCTGCAACCACTGCGCCATGAGGACGCCGAAATCTTCGGGGATCCGCAACGATTTCGATTGGTCCCGCCCCAACTTGGCAAGGTATCCGCACCATTGATCGTATTGCGTTTTGCCGGTGTCGCTCTTCCACTCATCATAGGCATGCGTGGCCAGGCCCTTAATTTCTTTGCTAGGGATCGGTTCGATCCCGTAACGGTATGCGCCCTGCAGGACCGAATATCCAAATATAAGCAGAGCGCCGGCCCAGTCCAGCGCACTCCGTCTCAAACGCCGGTTGATGCTGACGGAGAATCCCGCAGTTTCAACCTCATGCCACCAATCGACTGGCATATACAGAAGGTCACCTGCATTCAGTACGGCAATCTCTCCATGCAGTTGCTTCAGCAAGGGGAACTGGTTAAAATCGGGATTATTCAAATCCACAAGCGCTCGCCTAGGATTGTCGGTCGTCTTTTCATGCTCCGGATAGATGAAACTATAGTCCCAAGGGGGAAACATTTTGACCGCTTTTGTCCCGTGTAGCTGCACGAGGAACGCATACCAATGATCATAGTGTGCCTTGGCGGTAACCCCTTCGGAAGCAACATAGGGAGACGAGCCAATGAACTCCAGATCGCTTGGCCAAGGCAATGCTTCCAGAAGACTGCTGGGAACTTTTCCACCAAACATGTAGTAGCGCTCGTTGGGGTCCATCAGTGGTTGCCATTTCCCCTGGCCTAGGATCCGCTCGAACAACTCTTGAAAGGTCATTTCGCGAGTCATCCCGCTCTTGCGTAAGACATAGGATGCAGCGGACACCGTGGTGTCGTCCCCTGGAACTAGCGTAACCTGGCCGGTATGCCGCGCCCATTTGGGGTCGTCCAAGCCCCAACCGTCGGAGGCTTTAACCCAGCCTCGTACAACAAACGGCCGATTTTTCCCGAGTGCGGTGGAGATTTGCATGCTGTCAATCTCCTCGATCGGTTTCATGCTAAGTTTAGGGAGTTCGCGAACTTCTTCAGGGAGTGTCTGTTTGTTTGCCATGGTCTCCATCCTGGTTGAGATGACCGTTTGCGTCGACAGAAGCCTTCTGGTGGTCAAGGCCGCCGAGATCGATCTATTTGTCCATTGCGCCTGGTTTTTTCCGCGGAATTGGCGCGGCATAAGCGCTTGTTGACTTGCCCACGTGACCGGGTTCACCCAGTTCCTGTCGAGCAATGTCCAACGCCTCAGCCACTGCCCCCTCATTAATCAGCTTGAGTTCCTGCGCGACCGCATCCGATTTTGTGAGCTGCCATTTGTCCAGGGAGGCTGCGCGCACGAAGCCGTAGGCCGACGGCATGCGCACCATCAGCCAACCCAGGTTCATCATCTCCGCAGTGAACTCCCTCACAAATTTTGCCCCCCCTATACGACGCCCGGTCAAGCGCCTGAATGTCTTGTAAGACATCCTTGCACGGGTTCTAGGCTGCCCCGCCTTGTTCTTGGTGCGTTGCAAGGCCAAGGCGACGAGTGCTGCTGCGTCGCCTTGGGAAACATTTGGTGTCGCAGTTGCTGAAACAGTATCCATGAACGCTACTCCCTTTTTACCTCAGCAGAGAAACTCCTGCCTGCTGCTGAACTCCATTTGCGTAAGGTCGATTCGAAGGTGGCGACGCCACCTCATCGAACCATGCATCCCGTTTTGCCAGATACGAAATTGCCATTGCATGCATGGCAGCCTTGAGCTGCGGCGGGCGCGACGCAAACGTGGCAGGTTCCGCAACCAGCTCGCCAGATCCCGATGCAAGCGTCATCTTGGCTCCGGACCCATCGGTGCTCCACCGCATCGATAGAGCCAATCCACCGCGTTGTAGATGTCGCCGCAAATCAGGGCCAAGCTCAGTCTCGGCACTTGTCAGAATCAATCTTTCAACAGGCAGCGCCGACAACGCCTGGCGGGATACGAAATCCTCATTGTCGACGATAAAACAGCCACGGTTGCCGGCGTTCAAAACTGCTTTGGCCAGGTTTTTGAGAAGCTCGCAATTCTCGACGTCCGTCGCCGTCACCGACACGGCGTGGCAAGCGCCCAGACCAAGACCGTTCTCCGAGATTCTTGCTGGAGAAGCGGCATAAACCAGCGCTTCCAATAAAGGATCCCTGGCCAGCATTTGCGGTGTTGCTCGCTGGCTGAATTCTTGTGGTGCGGTGTTGATGTAGGCGCCTTTCTTCGACAAAAGGCCGATGCTCCGCCCCTCTGCCATGAACCGGTGCTGGATTGCTTTTGCCACCATGCTGGTATGCCGGTCGCCAAGGACGAGCACCGTGGCAACTTCCGATGAAGCCGGATCGTCGTACATATTGGCCAGGATTATCTCGCTCACATCCCTTGCCGTGCCGGCCCGCGGCCAAAGATGAAACTCAATCCCTGGTCTAGCGTTCACCTCGATGACAGTGCACCCGACATCTTTGTGAGATTGCGCAATGTCGGGCATGATCAGATCCAACCCGGCAATACTGAGCCCAATGACCCTGGCGATACGTTCACATAGCTTATGATTGTCCGGATGGACGGAGTTTGTAACGTCAACCGGTACGCCTCCGCGTGCGAGGTGACCGTTTGGTCGCAGAACCACCTGCTGCCCGGCAATCGGGATAGTCTCCATCGTAAGATGGTGCAATGACAGGTGTCTAAGCAGGTCGTCGTCGATTTCGAGAGGCGACAGACGCCTGCCGTCCCTGTCGGGTTCCCGATTCAAATCATCGATCAAATGACGCAGCGTTTTTTCGCCGTCGCCGGTAACCTGCGGCGGGCAACATAGGACTGCTGCCACGACACGAAAATCAACAATCGTCGCTCGATACTCCGGGCCGGCGATGAACTCTTCTACCAGCACGCCATACCGGTCAGACTGAGCCACCTGGCACGCTATGTCGAACGCGGCTTCAATAGCGCGGCGTCCCCGCAGCTTGACTGAAACTCCGCGCCCCTGATTGCCTTGGGCGGGTTTCACCACCACAGATTTGCCCAGCTGCTTGGCGGCAGCGACCGCCTCGGATTTGCTGCGAACCGTAAGCTGGCGCGGTACGGGCAAGCCGGCCTGCGCCAAAAGCCTGTTGCCCAGCCTCTTGTCGAGGGCCACTTTGGCCGACGCAAACGATGTCGAACCGGATATCGTTGAGAAGAGCTGCTTTTGGTTCTTGCCTTGGCCGAGACGAAGGTGGTTGCGCGCAACAAACTCGAACGGGATGCGGTTCCTCTTGGCGGCCGCAACCAGCACTGCGGTCGAATTTGAAAGTCGCCGTTTCTTTGCTCTTTCCAGGTTCAATTCCCGTGCGAGGCAATACTTCGATGTGGCATTCCCATCTCGCGTTGCCTCGCTGACCGCATCAACGACAGCCGCCGCGGCCGCTCGCGACATTTGCGGGTCGTCCGACTCCCAGACGATCACTGAATTGATCTCGGACGGATCGCTCACCAACGTGGCCACAGTTGGAAACGTATAAAAATTCATCGCGCGGCGAAGCTCGAGGTCGGCGACCAGGATCGCATCAGCTAGATACGAGGGCACCAAAGCATCCTGCTCGCACTCCGGAAACAGTCCGGCAAGCACTGAGCAAGCCCCGGAAGATAAACCGGACACGCGGGCAGTAGCCAGTTGCCCTAAATTCAGCGTTAATTTAACGACTGTATTCGCGTTATACACATTGAGGCCGGATAGCGTCCTGAAACCGGCAATCTCAAATGGTTCCAACTCCTCAATTGGGCATACCATAACCATACATTTTGCCCCCCAATTAACCTTCCGTCTGCTTTACGAAAGGTTCCTGCCTCCACCGCTTGCGCGCAACCCTCAGTTATATTATGGTTAGCTAATGGTTAAGGCAACAAAAAAATAAAGAAAGGTTGGAACCAGAGGAAAATAAAACTTCAATAAAGTTTAAGATAAAAAGACTCGGACTGCGTAATTGAAGTAGCGTTGGGGTGAGTATCATGTCTGTTTGTAGAATTCAGCGCGGGCGCATGAAGAAAGCCAAGCGTTCGTTCGCGACTCGCCGGGTCGCGGCCTCGCATATGCGTACGTTGATCACAGGTTCCTTGCAGCCGGTCGCAGGCGATCTTGTCCTGGCTCGTGTGGACAAACTCGGCAATCACAGCAGATTGGAACTGATCAACGGGAGAAAGGCGATCATGTTTCCCGGCGATGAGATAATCATTTGCTATGGAAACAGATACGCACCGGACCAGTTCGAAGCTGTTATTGGCCCTGATCTCGGACCATGTGACCTAGTGGCGGGGGGAGGCATCGCAGCGTGTGAGCTTTCCAGACATGATCGCATGATCGCGCCAACGAAGATCACCCCTCTCGGACTGATCGGGGACAAGTTCGGTCGCCGATTGAATGTTTGGGATTACAAGGTCAGCTCCGACGACCTTCGCCCCTCTCTGCCGATTGTCCTGTCGCTGGGAACATCCATGAACGCGGGAAAGACATTGACGGCGACGTCGTTGGTAAGAGGTTTCAAAAGAGCAGGGCTTAAGGTTGCCGCGCTGAAGATTACCGGAACTGGGTCCGGTGGCGACACCTGGATTGTGCGCGATGCGGGCGCTGACATCGTTCTTGATTTCACCGACGCCGGGTTTGCAACCACTTATCTTGCCTCAGTGGAAATGATCGAAAAGGGCGCTTTCCGCCTGCTGAACCATGCAGCCGAAAATGGATGCGACGTTGCTGTCATCGAGATTGCCGACGGGCTGCAGCAGAAGGAAACGTCCGAGTTAATTCTGGCGGAATCATTTCGCAGCATGGCTCTTGGCACAATATTCGCGTCCTACGACGCGATGGGTGCAAAGTATGGAGTGGATACGTTGCGCGCTGCCGGCCACAAGGTGCTGGCCATCAGCGGCAGACTTGGCCGATCACCGCTTGGCGTGAGAGAGGCTGAGGAAGCTACCGGGCTGCATTGCTATTCCCCGTGGGATCTCCAGGATGGCGCGCTCGGTCCTGTGTTTAGGGCCCGCGCTGCGGAAAAACTGTCCAACGGACAGAGCAACAACCCGTACCTGCGGCGCATTGCGGCATCGTCGGAGGCAGCCATGCCGCTCGGCGTGGATCGAGCCCATTCTCACCAACTCCGGATTGATTTCTTGGCAAAGGTCGCGCGCGAGTTGATTGTAGCCGAACTGGGAGAAGTAAATGCCAATGGCAGCCTGGCGACGTGGCCCAGTCCATTCGGAAGCATCTTGGTCACTCTGCCTGAGCGGCCTTCCCAGGGTTCCCAGGGTTCTATCCCCACATTCATGTCGGTGCAGGCGCCCGCGGAAATAGTAGAGGCAGCAGTGCTGGCAAAAAGCCGCGGTGCCCTCAAGTCGTCGCTCGGCGGCATCGTGCAGGCCCTCGGCTGCGCTCCGCTCCCGGCTGCCCGGATGTCCTACCTGCTGAACGAAACCTGGTCAATGTTTGAGGCGGCCGACCATCACGACAGACCTCTGCAAAACGCACTTGAGGCGCCGCCGTTGGATGCTCATGATGACATTGATGCGGTGATCATGAATTTCTCTGGCCTCTTCAATGAGCATTCTGATCAGCACGCTCCCCTTGGACGCGCGTGAAAGACGGTGTCCCGATGAACACACGAGGCAGGCGTCGGGATAGCGGCCCCCTCAGCGAAATGTGGAGAAAGTCGATACCCGGCCTTGCGGCTCTGGTGGTATTCAGCGTGTTTATCAATGTTTTGCGCTTTGCCGGCCCGCTCTATCTCATACAGATATTCGACCGGGTCATCTCGAGCCGCAGCGTTGAAACCCTTGTCATCCTGACCCTGGCTGCCTTGCTCGCCCTGGTAGCCGGCGTCGCACTGGAAACCATTCGCCGTCGCATGCTTTCGCGTTGGAGCGTATGGATCGAGCACCAGTTGACCAGCCAGTCCGTGAAAGCCGGATTGACGTCAGGTGTCGCCAATCCGCCGCTGCTGGCCAGCATCGAGAAAGTCGCGGGCTTTATTGAGCGCGGGCTATCTCCCTGGTTGGACGTGGTTTGGGCGCCGATTTTCCTGTTGTGTGTGTACTTCATCCATCCGATTCTCTTCCTGATCGCAATAGCAGCCACACTTTTGCTGATTGGCTTGGGCCTGTTGAAAGAAAATTTCACGCGAGAGCCCCGCCAAGCGGAACGTGATGCCGTCAAGCAGGCAAAAGAGGTGTTGGTCTCGGCGGATAGGCATAGAGACGTTGTCAGCGCGTTCGCAATGGCGGATGCGATCGCTGGTCGCTGGGGCAGGAACCGAGTGGACGGCTTCTTGCAACGAGACCGGCTCAACGCCCGCGGATCGAGCCTCGATGCTGCGATCCGGGTGCTGAACCGTAGCCTTTACATTATTCTGCTGGCCTCCGGCATATGGCTGTTCCTGAACGATCAAGCGTCGCTCGGCGGCCTGTTTGCAGCCCGACTCATTGCCAATTTTGCCTACAGGATGGTGGGCAAGGCGGTTGGAGAGTTCAGAGGCTTCAGGGAAGCGCGGGAAGGATATGCAAAGATCAAGGCGGACCTGGCCAGGCCGTCGGACGGGGGCCCGTCCTTGCTGCCTGGAACTCCGCGCGGCACATTAATTCTTGATGAAGTAGCGTTCAGGCACGCGGGATCGCGAGAAGACGTATTCAGGAAACTGTCGCTGTCGCTGGCGCCAGGCGAGTTGCTATTGGTCATCGGGCGCGCAGCTACCGGCAAGACAACGCTTTCCCGTCTCCTGATAGGTTTGCTCAAGCCACGGACCGGACAGGTCCGCCTGGGAGACATGAACGTCACCCGGCTTCCGGATTATATTAGAGCCGAGGCCATTGGCTATTTGCCACAGCAGGTCGAACTGTTCGAGGGAACCGTCGCCCAGAATATTGCCCGGTTTCAACAAAGCTCTATAGACGATGTGGTTTCTGCGGCAAAAATAGCGGGAATCCACCAGGTTATTATTCGCCTGGACCAAGGCTATGACACCGTGCTTGACGACACGGTCGGACTGTCCGGCAGCGAACGGAAACGGATTGCACTTGCAAGGGCGCTGTTTCGCGCACCGAGACTTATCGTTCTGGACGAGCCCTTCGCCAATTTTGACAGCTCATCGAGAAGGGCGCTTGAAGCGGCTGTGAAAGTCATGAAGGAGTCTGGATGCTCGGTAATCATTACAATGTCGGGACAAACCAACCGTCTTGGCGGATTAATCGACCGGACGCTGATCCTGGGCGGCCGAACGCCTGAGCTCTCCGATCCCACGGAGCGCCCGGTTCGTCCTCAGAAAACTGAGTTGCGGAGCGTCAAGTGACAGTCCCGCTCGCCGTTGACGCCAAACAAGCTGGAGACGATCCTGCGCCCTTTGGTAAGAACTTCATTGTTCTCGGTTTCGCGATAATCGCAATTTTTTCGACCCTGACCGGCATGTGGCTTGTTGCGGCTCCAATCCAGGGCGCCATTGTGGCCAATGGGTTGGTGGAGGTAGCCTCAAACGTAAAGACAGTGCAGCATCTCGAAGGTGGGATTGTATCCGAGATATTGGTTCAGGAGGGCGATCGCGTATCGCCAAGTCAGGTCCTGGTACGACTGCAGAGCACTGCTTCTACGGCCGCTGCGAACGAGATCAAGGCGCAATGGTACGAGGCGAAAGCTACCGAGGCACGGTTGATCGCCGAGAGAGACGGCAAGGACTCAATCGAGATTCCGCCAGAGTTAAAGGAGCCCGGTAAAATGGCGGCCGAGGCTGTTTCCGGCCAGGAGAGTATCTTTCGAACACGTCAGACCCTGCTTCGTGAGAGACTTTCCTTGCTGCAGCAAACGACCGGAAGCCTGCATAAGGAGATAGAGGGCTATGAAGGGCAGGTGGCGGCGGCCACACGGAAACTGGAGTTGATCGAGGAGCAGCTGGGCGATGTTCGTGCCCTGTATCAAAAAAAGCTGGTGGTAAGGACGCGCCTGACAGATTTGGAGACTGAAAAGGCGGATGTGGGAGGCGACCTGAGCGGCTATATCGCGTCGATTGGCGTTGCCAGGCAAAAAATGGAGGAGACGAAGTTCAAGGTTGCTGAACTTAACGCATCCACGGCGGCCGACATTGTCGCTGAGCTTGGGGTGGTGCGTGCCAAGATATATGAATCCGCTCAACGAATAGCCGCCGCCGACGACGTCATGACAAGAACCGAGATCCGCGCTCCCATCGGAGGCACCATAGTGGGGCTCAAGATTCACACCATTGGCGGGGTAATAGCAGCAGGCGATCCTCTGATGGATATCGTGCCCGTCGACGACAACTTCGTCGTGATTGCCAACGTGGACCCGCTTGACGTCGACCAGGTGAAAGTGGGGCTGCACGCGACCATCTGGCTCAGCGCGGTGGGCAGGCGGTATCAGCAGCCCATGAACGGTGATGTCCGCACCCTTTCAGCAGACCGGCTGGTCGATCCGCGCACTGGCAAGGCATTTTATGCAGCTCGCATCGCTCTGACACCTCAGTCCCTGAAGGCGACGCCCGTGGCATTGCAAGCCGGAATGAACACACAAGTGATGATCGAGACTGGAGCGAGGTCAGCATGGGAATATCTTAGCGCTCCGGTCTACGCTGCCATGGGTCGGGCTCTGCGCGAACAATAGGATTGGCTATCGGGGCAGCCGACGTTGGTTTGGATTGTGAGCGCAGCGCAAGCTCAGCGCCTCCACATCTCAAAAGATAGCGTGCACCTGCTGGGGTGAGAGAAGAGCCCATAAGCGCTAACTTTACACCAAGACGACGCTTCTTGCAGCGGCGGATTGGCTTTTGCGCCGTCTTGGTGGGTCGCAGACGTGACGAATGATTTCAGTGACGCGGGTGAGGATTTTTCCCGGCCGCATCACCATCAGTATGGCGTTGAGGATTTCAGAACGCAGGATACTATGCAGCCTCCAAAGGGACAGCGATTGCGCCGTGCGTGGTTTGGTCTTCACAGGGGGGAGAGTCGAGAACGTCGGTGACGGCCTCGTCGATCATCAGCGCTAGGATCAGGTGGGCCGTCAGCCAGCTTCCAGCGAGCCGCTCATCTCGCGCGGGAAGCTTATGGATGCCCATTCCGCTCTTGAGCCGCTTGAAGGCGAGTTCGACCTGCCAGCGCAACCGATAGGTCTGCAGAACCTCGTCGGCCGTCAATTCATGGGCCGGGACCGAGGTCAGCAGCATGACGAAGCCCGCGGCAATGAGGGTCATCGGCTGCAGCGTGTTGGAGCAGCGGCGCTGATTGCCCGCCTTGCCGCCTTCTGGGCCTTTTACGTGGCCTTCTCATCCTTGCGCTTGACGATGAGCCTTGTCGGCAAGGGCGGCTTGCCTCGTCCCTTGCGACCCGAATGCTCCACGAGCACGTTCATCTCGCAAACCTCACCAGGCTGCATGGGCTCATAGATGGCGTTCCAGTCGACCCGTTGCCCGTCCTGTGGTCAGCCGAACACTGGTTTTCCAGCCCGTGCGCACGATGAAGTCGGCACCCGCCGACACCACCTTTTCAAGGGACGGAGCGCGGGCGTAGGCGCGATCGCCAACAACAATGTCGCCTTGGCGTAGCGGAACACGCAAGAAGCTTTCACCCCCGCGCACGTCGCTGATCTCCAGATGCGTGAAGCGTGCGAGCGCCGGTTCGTAGGTGGCATGCAGCCGCCAGTCCGTCCAGGCAATGGCGGATAATGGCAGTGGACTTATGGTTCTATCCGGCATTGCAGTGGGCGGCGGCTGGCCGCTTCGCGCCTCCAATGCGTCACTCATGCTGCGGCCACAATTTCCTGAAGCTGCTGAACCGCCAATGCTGGTCGTGATAAGAAGGTTCAGTTTGGCAGCGCGTCTCGCTGTTCTTTCGATATCGGCAGCAGACTCTTCGCTGCTCGGAATCATGAGTCAGGATTAGGTGTGAGGTCTTCCAAGGTCAAGTTTCGAAAGCCCCGTTTGCAGACGCCCGATTTTTCGGCAAAGGTTGTGCTTAAGCTCGGCCAGCGCTCAGCGTATCGATGCTCTAATCCTGAATGTGATTCACTGACCATTGGTCCGAATCCAGAGGACATGAAAGCGACTATTGTTGGCGAGGGTGCTCACATCTACGGCGCAAGACGGGGGCAAGCTCGTACCGTGAAGAAATGACTGATGCCGCAAGGGCGACCATCAGCAACGGCATCTGGCTATGCGTGATGTGCCACACGGTGATCGACAAAGAGGAGCGCAACTACTCTCCAGACTTGCTCTTCCACTGGCGCAACTCCCACGAGGCTAAAATCACGGCTGAACGCGGTAAACCAAAGGAACTGATAAGGCTGCGCGAGGAGGAGCGGCAAATGAATGACTTCGCCGACGTTTCACTATTTGCTCAGCAGATCATCAGGGACAAACCGCCGGGCTGGGAATATCAACTCACAGCTGAAGCGCTCGACAACGTGTTCACGCCGATTCTCCGTCGGTGGAAGGACCTCCACGCAGGCTCCTACACGAAAGACGTGGGGCAGCAGAAGCCGAACCAGTACTTGAGGTGGGTGGGAGCCCAGATTCCCGAACTGCCGAAGATAGCGGAATCGTTGGGGGACCTCATCAACAACCGCTTGAAGGAAGCGTGGGGCGCTGAGGGCGTGCCAGGAGACCCAAAGGAAATTGTACACGTCTGTCGAATGATCGCCGCTCGGGCTACGCGGCTGCTCCAATGGGATGAGGCAATGCATTTTGTGACGCCTGCGAAGGGTTTCGAGATTGTTCCGAAACATTTGTCAAAAGGCGTCGCGGTGGTGATGGAGAAAATCCCATATCTTCTTTTCTCCGCTCCATTTTCCATGAGGGTAAGGCGATCCCCGGCACCTATAAGAGGACCATCACCTTCGACCTTTCCGACGACTTTGACACAGGGCTGGAGGATGCGATGGAAGCGGGTCGATTGGCCTACGAGAAGCGCGGGCGTAGGTGGACGTAATCAAGTCAGTTGTTGGTTTGAGAGCACGAATTGATCCAACCCGCCGAGGTACTGAACCAGCTTTTAGCTGACCGTGAACATCTTCTTCAGGCGCAGCTTTTCAAATCCGGATAGCGGAAAGATCGATCCGACGGGTAAGAGTCGCGAGGTGTCTAGGCAGCGTACTTCTTCATTCGGTCGGACCAAATGTTGGCTGCAACGTTATTTGGCAACCCTTACCACTGAAGAGCGTTGCCGGTTCCGAAAATGGGATTTGGCTTTGTCAGAATGCGGCAAGCCAGTAGCTGGAAACGGAGAGCGCACGATCAGGCGTTTGTGGAGGTTTCGATCAGGCGGCTGGCGGCCGCTGCCAATCCGGCGTCGGAAGGCGGCGACACTCAGGTTTGGACCGCAGCGGCGGCCGATTTGGCAAAGTTCAAGAGTTTGGAGACTTCCCCAAGCAACCGATCGCGGTAAGCCTCGCGATCCAAGGCCATGATCGCGGCGGACTGGTAACAGCCGAGAGTTTGGCAGCCAGCCTGGCGATCGAGCGCGAGCTGCTGATCGCAGCCCCTCACGGTACGGGAAAGTCAACCGCAATGCTCCAGGTCGCGGAGGCGCTGGTTGCGACGCCGACGTTCGTTCCAATCATCGTTCCACTAAACGAGAGGTCGGTCGACATCTTCATGCCGGTCCGCATCGAATGCGTGCTTTCCCTTCGCGGTCCATAAGTCCCGAGCATGCTCGCCTTCATGGCTTTGGAGTTTGGCGGCGATCCAAAGCAGGGCGCCGTATATCGTGGCGCGATTATCAGCGGTCAGCTCGACAATGCCTGCTTTGACGACGAGACCGCCAAGTTCGATGAGCTGCCGGGTACGCTTGCGACGGTCAACCTGCCAGGTGCGCATATCATTCCGAGCCCGTGCCGCTTGCCGGCGATTGTGGGCTGCCCGGTTGCGCTGGAGCGCCGCGAGGGTTGCGCTGAGATCCCGTAGCAGTTCGCCGGGAGCCGCTCTCGAAAAACATCACACCACGCTTGGCCCATGCCTCACGCTTTGCGGCGTCTTTCGTCTCGGTGATTCCGACCAGTGCGCCAGCCAGTTCGTCAGTGCTGAGTTGATCGGCGCCTGTGGCGATCACCAGCTCGCCAAGTTGCTGAATCTTTCGCATTTTGAGCTCTCGCGCTTTTTCGTCGAGCGCCTTCAGTTCGGCGTCGAAGTCTCGTGGTTTGCGCATGGCTGTCTCCATTGATTGTCGATCTCTGGATGATAGGCGACAGCTTGCCGGAAGGCTTCAGCGTTGCCGAGACAGCCCGGGACGGGCTGGTCCATCCCGAGATTTTTTCGAGGGAGGGCGCGCTTATACGTCGTGCCGACGTGCGCTTTGACGTGCAAATGATCCTGTCGCGATGGCGATCTATCATCTTCACGTCAAGGTCATTGGCCGCAAGGCAGGCTCAAGCGCCGTGGCGTCGGCCGCATACCGCTCGGCTTCGCGATTGCGTGACGAGCGGATCGAACGCAGCCATGATTTTTCAGCCAAACGTGGTGTCGTCCATTCTGAGGTGATGTTGCCGGAGGGTGCACCCGAAGCCTGGAGCCACCGCGAGAGGCTGTGGAACGATGTCGAGGCGTGCGAGGTACGCAAGGATGCCCAGCTTGCCCGCGAGCTCGAGTTTGCGCTCCCGCGTGAACTCAGCCAGGCGCAAGGCATCGAACTGGCGCGCGACTTCGTTCATTCCGAGTTTGTCAGCAAGGGCATGGTCGCCGACCTCAATGTGCATTGGGACAGGGCAGAGGATGGCAGCCCCAAGCCGCATGCTCATGTCATGCTCACGATGCGGTCCGTGGACGAGAATGGTTTTGGGTCAAAGGTGCGCGACTGGAATGCTACCCAGCTGGTCGAGCGCTGGCGCGAGCGGTGGGCGGAGCAGGCCAATGAACGCCTGGCCGAACTCGACATCGACGCGCGCATCGATCATCGCAGTCTGGAAGCGCAGGGCATTGCCCTGGAGCCGCAAACCCAGATTGGTGCGCCAGCCCAGCGCATTGAGGGTAGTGGCCTTGCTGCTGGTGACATTGAAGCAGATCGCACCGAACTGCACCGCGAGATCGCGCGCAACAATGGCGCGCGCATCATTGCCAATCCATCCGTGGCGCTCGATGCCATCACCCATCAGCAATCGACCTTCACCCGAAAAGACATCGCGAAGTTTGCGCATCGGCACAGCGACGGAGTGGAGCAGTTCAACGCGGTCGTGGCAGCCATCAGCAACGCACCCGACCTGGTCGAACTCGGCAAGGACGGACGTGGCGAAGATCGCATCACCACAAGGCAGATGATCGAGACCGAACAGCGCCTTCACCGCGCGGCGGAGCGTATCGATTTGGACGAGCGACACCCGGTGAGTGACGCACATCGTGAGGCAGCGCTGGTGCGCGCTGCGCAACGCGGGCTTATCCTTTCCGGCGAGCAGACCGATGCGCTTGCGCATATCACCGATGGTCGCGGTCTTGGTGTCGTTGTCGGCTTTGCCGGAACGGGAAAGAGCGCCATGCTGGGTGTTGCGCGCCAAGCATGGGCAGCGGCGGGTTATGAGGTCCGAGGCGCGGCACTCTCCGGCATTGCCGCCGAGAATTTCGAAAGCGGATCAGGCATCTCGTCACGCACCATCGCCAGTATGGAACATGGCTGGGGGCAGGGCAGGGATCTGCTCACCACCCGCGATGTCCTGGTGATCGATGAGGCCGGCATGGTCGGCACGCGCCAGTTGGAGCGTGTGCTTTCCCATGCGGCTGACGTTGGCGCGAAAGTCGTCCTCGTCGGCGATCCGCAGCAGCTGCAGGCAATCGAAGCGGGCGCCGCATTCCGATCGATTCACGAGCGACACGGCGGCGTTGAAATCGGCCAGGTGCGCCGGCAGCGCGAAGACTGGCAGCGTGAGGCCACGCGCGATCTGGCAACCGGCAGGATCGGCGCCGCGATCAGCGCCTACGACGCGCAAGGCATGGTGCATCAGGCTGTAACGCGCGATGAGGCGCGCAGCGATCTTGTCGAGCGCTGGGACCGCGACAGGCGGGCAGACCCCGAAGCGAGCCGGATCATTCTCACCCACACAAACGACGAGGTGCGCGCGCTCAACCAGGCAGCGCGCGAGCGCATGCGCGCCGCCGGCGATCTCGGCGACGATGTTCAGGTGGACGCGGAACGCGGTCCAAGGGCCTTCGCTAGCGGCGATCGCGTAATGTTCCTGCGCAACGAGCGCGGGCTTGGCGTCAAGAACGGTACGATTGGCATTGTGGAGGAGCTCAGCACACAAAGCATGACGGTTCGCACCGACGATGGGAGGTCGGTGCGCTTCGACCTGAAAGACTATGCCCATATCGACCACGGCTATGCCGCGACCATTCACAAGGCGCAGGGCATGACCGTCGACCGGACCCATGTGCTCGCCACGCCGGGCATGGATGCGCATGGCAGCTACGTCGCACTGTCGCGGCATCGAGACAGAATGGACCTCCATTACGGCGGCGATGACTTCAGTACGCGGGAGCGGCTGGACCGAACGCTGTCACGGGACCGGGCCAAGGACATGGCGTCGGACTACGAGCATATCGACCCGGCGCAAAGCTATGCCGAGCGGCGCGGTATCTCGTTCCGCGAGCGCGTGGTCGAGATCGTGCGCCGGATCGTTCCTGAGAAGCTGCGCGACAGGATCGGCGGGCTGCTGGACGGATTGCGCTCGCCCGGAGACGGTGAGCCCAGCCAGGAAGATGGGCCGGGAAGGGAAAATGTTGGGGCGCGAATCGGAGATGCTGGCTCTGCGGCCGAAAGGAAGACTCCCGACACGGGAGTGTCGCGCGACACGGATATGCCGATGGACGCGGAAGCGGCGTTGCGCAGCGCTCGCACCAAGGCGCTTGTTCGTCACGCGCGCGCTGTCGACGCGATCCTCAGTACTGGAAATGGGGACGGACAGGGCAGTCCCGAGCAAATGCGCGAATTGAGGGATGCCCGTAGCGATTTCGAGAAGGTGCGGCCGCATGGCTGGCGCGATGCCGAAGCGGCATACGTCAAAAATCCCGAACTTGTTCGCGAGGCGGGGGTCGGCCGCGTCAATCGCATCGTGCTCGCCCTCCAGCTTGAAACGGAAATCCGCACAGGACTGGACGCGGATCCGATCCGCCGCGCCGACCGTTTCGTTGAACGCTGGCAGAGGCTCCACCGGACAAGCCAGGACCAATACCAGGCGGGCGATATGTCGGCCTACAAGTCAACGCGCTCGGCCATGTCCGACATGGCCAAGACCCTTGAACGCGATCCGCAGCTGGAATCCCTACTGGCGAACCGCAAACGCGAGCTTGGCATCAACCTGGATTCGGGTCGCCGCCTGGGCGCGGAACTCGCATTCAGCCATGGCATCGGCAAGGGTCGGGGCATTGGGATCTGACACCCTCCGATTTGCCGCCGGCAACACGCCATGGATAGCTGCTGCGGGAACTTCGCTTGCGTCGAGCATCGGTTCGCGCTGTCTGTCCCAGCACATACCAGCAACAACCCACTGAGGGGCAGGCGAGCTATGCCCGAGCCAGATCGTATCATACGCCTCAAAACCGTCCTTGCCAGGACCGGCCTGTCCCGTTCAACCATCTATCGTAAGATTGCCGAAGGCACGTTCCCCGCTCAGATCAAGATAAGCATCAACGGGGCGGGCTGGCGGGAATCCGATGTCAATCGATGGATCGCTGATCCCGTTGCTTGGCGAAAAGAGCGTCAGGTCTGATTGCGAGACAGACGGCTTCGACGCATTCGGGTGACTTTCGATAGCTCTTGCGAAAACGGCATAAGAGCTGTTCTGGTGGCACCTTCCGCTCGTGGTCGTGAGGGACGATGTTCAGAGCCTTTGAACTTACGCCAAGACGGCCGCGGCGGTCATCCGCGCGTTGAAGGCGAAGTCCTGATCGGGCCGAGGAGCCGGTTAAGGTAATGGTCGCGGCGAAGCCGGTGGACTTCCGAAAGGCCGCGGAGGGGCCGCCTTGGTGTGCGAGACGATGGATTAGGAGGGGACACCCTATCCCGCCACCACCCTATCGCGCCAGGAGCACTTACTAAACGTTCTTCGATTTGTCGTCGGTCAGGGTCGCCGCAACCTCACGCCCGGATGATTGCCGTTCGTGAACTCCACACCCTCTGCCTCAAGAACGGCACGGATTTTGTCCAGGGTTTCAGCAGACACTGCAGCGGCGCGCTCACTGTCGCTCTCACAGCGTTTTACAGTTGGAATAGAAACGCCAGCCCGCTTGGCAAGCTCTGATTGTGATAGGCTGATCAAAGCTCGGGCCGCCCGCATCTGTGCTGCTGTCACCAATTTCTGTTGATCCCTTTAGATCATTGCGCTATGATCCAAAGGTATCAGTGGATACCCTTGGCCTGTTGTCGGGGGTGCGGCTACACGCAGTGTTGACGCACCATGCCTAGCCTGACCACGCCAAAGCTGTCTGGAGCTCGGATCATGGCTGATACCGACAATACCACGACTTTGCCTTTCGTCATCGACCGGCAAAGCGATAAGCCGAACGGTTCTGAACGGCAAGCAATAGACCCGGCTTCAGGCCTCTGGAGCAAGTGGCAACAAGCTCGATATGCCTCGTTGCTATTGTGTCGGGTGCAGCAGCGTTTGGAGGCACGAATGATGGCCAATACCGGAATTCCGGTATTGACCTGGGGCGAATCCGCGTATTGGCAGATGTCCGTGGCCGCGTCGGAGGCGAGCGCCGAATATGCGGTGGCTCGCGAGGCAGAGGTGTTTGCCATGACCGAGGCACTCAAATTTCAGGATGCTGTCCCCACCGTTGCTGCTCTTTCGCTCGCTGGGATCATTGCAAAGCTGGACATGATTGTTGGCGCCGACCGGGATATCGGCGATCCGACGGATTTCCCATGGCCGCATATTTCGTCCGTATTGCGCGACCTCAAGGCACTTGCGGGGGATCTGCCAGCCTATCGACCTGATCGCAACATTACGCGTGCTGACGTAGCGCGACATTGGAACGAAGCCATCAAGCTCGTGACGGCGCTTTCCGACGAAGATTCCCAGCGGAATGCGCCTGTTTTGTGAACTTCTCGTCACAAGCGAGGTTGACCATGCCGTGACGGCGATTTCTGCCGAATAGTCAGGGTTCGAAGCGAACAGAGGCCCGGAGCGTCGTCCGCTCCGGGCCTTTTTTGCTGTGTTAGCGTAGGTATGCCCACAGGCGGCACGGAGCCGCCCGCAGCCATGCGAGGAGCCCCCGAAGCCCGCCCCTCGCGCTCCCACCCGCCCTAAGGCACTCCGTCTTGCCTGTCTTCGCATTAGGGTCTTGCTTCTTGCCGAACTCTTGATCCATCGCCTTTCGAATTCGGTCATTGAGCGGGTCTCCTGCCGGCAAGGCGTACATTCCAAGGTCGCGGTAGAGCTCCCTCTCAAGCTCTTCGCGGGTTGGCGGCACATAGGGCGTTTTGTCAGCCCTCATCCTGCCGAAATCATAGAGACGGTTAGTGAGGTAGCTCAGCCTCGCGATATCAAAGATCATGGTCTCAAAGAAATTGAGCGCGCGTTCTGATTTGGGCGTGTCCACCCTCGCTTCAAACGCCTGTGCGTGGATAACCAATTCCTGCATACTGCGGAAGGTCTCTTGATCGACAAGGACAGCTGCCTCCATCACGGTTTTTAGCGCGCCCAGGGGAGGCGGCTTTGGCCGGCTGTCGGGATCTTCCTTTTTCCAGGCCTCGAAAGAGGCTTGCCAATATTTGGTCAACTCGGCGAGCGCATGCGGCAACCCGATCCGGGCCGCGAGATTCTCGCGTTTTCCTTCGAGTATTACCTGCTCTCTCTCCAGCTTAAACTGCCGTTTCTGGTCTCGAATCTGAACCCAGAGGAGGAAGGCGCCGAAGAGAGCAAACAGGCCGGTAACCAGCGTTTGCCAATCATAGAGAAGACCGATTATGGGGTTCTGAAATTTGGCCGTTTCTTCAATACAACGCGTCAGCACGCTCTGAGCGAAGACGTTGTCGCAGATGGCTTCTCGCAAATTCATTGTTGGCCCCTCGCAGCGCGCCGTTCCCGGTTACGCCTCTGGCGAACGAGAATAAATGCGGGAACGACGAGTTATCCTCGTTCCCAGCGCTATCCCTCGATTTTTCCTCACTAAAAATCGTGAGCCGCGGTTTCTTCTCGTTTGGCCGATCGCCCGAAGAGCCTTAGTATTGGGAGCGGTTAAACAGTTCATGAGGACCAAGATGACCGATAAACGCAGTCGCGGCCGCCCCGTTGGATCGGGGAAGCAGGATGCACCCTTCCTGGCTATAGTGGCAGATATCCTGATCAGGAATCCGTCTCTCAGTCCCACGGCGGCCATGAAACAGGTACGTGACAACAACAAAGGCTGGGAGGCGGCGTCCGACGAAGCCTTGCTGAGGCGCTGGCAGGACAAATGGAGCAAAGAGCAGGGTCAACTGATTGCGGACGCCAAGGAGCGTGCCCGACCAAGGGCCGTGGTCGTACACAGGATATTGGCCAGCGGTGTGAGCCGGGAGTCTCCCTTTGGTGCTGTCAGCAGGCTGCAGGAAACCCTTGATGCCGTTGGCCGGGTCAACGATTACTTGAAACCATTTCGGGAGGCTCAGGCTTTGCAACGGCAATTGAAGGACATGATCGACGCGCCTTCGATTCGCGCCGTGCGCGATTCCATGGGCCATGCGGCATGGCTGTCGGATCAGATTCGACGTCTTAGCATTGCCAGCCTCGGAAAGCAGCGCTGACCGTCCTAGTAGGGGCTGGCCGCAATGTTACATTGGAATCGGCACTAGGGATGGGCGTTGCGATCCGCAGATCGTAACCAGCGCCGCGCTGCCGAACGCGGCACGGGGGCGAACATCTTATGACGCCGGCAGCGGCCCGTACCAGTTTTGGTGGGCGGGGCCTTTGACCTCCGGCACGTCCAGCCCCGGCATCCGCTCTTCCTGCTCGAACGCCACTGGAAAACCATCCGCGTGAGTCTCTGCGCTTGGAAATAGACCTCTATCGGACGCTTGTTCAGAACGACCAACGGCGCCGAGAAGTCGCTTACGGATGGCTGGCTGAGCACCATCCGGACGATCTGAAACGCCACATGGGAGCAGATCGAGCCCCATAGTGCCTATTGGTATTCGATTGTCGATCGCGTCGAGCCGACGCTGGCCGCGCTGTCACGCCACGCCATAGCAATGGAGGGCAATACAAACGTCTGCTCATCATGCGGCGACCGGCCGGTAAAGGACTACCGGCTGGTCAACGGTGCGGAGACCATGTCAGGTGTGCCGTCCTTGCGTCTCTGTGAGGACTGCATCGAAATTCGACGAGAGGGGATGGGCAACTTGCTTGTCCAGTTTCTCTGAGACAACCAAGCGAGGCGACAGCGCGCCCGTGAGAGTTCGAAGGTCAGATTAATGCGCCTCCATCGCGAGGATCGGTTCGTTTGCAATCTCTGCTTCGGCGATGAGGAAATTCGCAGCTATGTTGAATCGGCGGCCACCAGCAAGCGGCTGTTCATTTTGCGCTAGGCGCGCTCGTCGCGAGATTGCCGCGCCACTGGATGATGTCATCGATTTGATCGAACGCGGCATCTCAGAACACTACGACAACCCTGACAACGCCGGAGTCCCCTGGGAGTCGGCGGAAGGGGGGTACCAATTCGCGGCCTACACGACGGACGAACTGCTGTCGGATATGATTGGACTTGATTTACCGCGGGACAACGACGGCACGCTCCTGAAAGCGATCGTCGAAGGCATCGACAACGAGCTCTGGTCAGAAGCCCACCCTTTTTCGCTCACGCCAGAGCAGCGCCTGTCGATCAGTTGGGAACAGTTCTGTGAGTACGTGAAGTTTAAGCGCCGCTACTTTTTTTGAGTGAGCGACGCTATCCTAACGGCGAGCTTTACGAGCCCGCCCAGGTTCTCGAAATGATCTTCGAGTATGCGCAGGACGCCCGGCTGTTTGTGACCCTGCCATCCGGCACAATGCTTATAAGGGCTCGTCACCAGGCCAAAAAGGGGCAGTTCAGAACTGCGGCAGATCTGGGACCTCCTCCCAAGACCTTGGCAAAGGCAAATCGCATGAGCCCGCTCGGCATCGTTGTGTTCTATGCTTCCCAAGAGAGCGCTACGGCCCTAGCAGAGGTCGCGGACGAAGCCGGGACATTCGCCGTTGGAGCCTTCGAAACACTGCGGGACGCAACGATCCTCGCCCTAACCAACCTCCCGCCCGTGCCCTCGATGTTCTGGGAAATTCCCGACTCCATGGAGTATGATCCGCGCCCACGTCGACGGTTCCTTCAAGAAGTCGAAAGCGATATCTCTCGCCCCATCGCTCGTGACGACAAAATTCATATTGAATATGTTCCGACCCAAATCGTGGCGGAATTTCTGCGGACCGTCACAACCATCGACGGCCGCCAGGTTGATGGTGTTCGCTATCGAAGCACCCGCCGCGCTGGCGGAAGCTCCATCGTCCTATTCGCGAACCAGGATAACGTCGTCCTTCCGTCAGAGCTTCGCGACGACCTATATGGCTTCAAGCGAGATAGGTGGCTGCAGCTTCGCAAGGTAACGAACCGCGCAGTCTCGGCAGACCACATTGCGAATTGGGCTCAACATGCACCGCGCTGGTGAGTGAGGCGTAGCCGCACCAGGCGGTCATTCCTGCTTTGGTCGGTGCTCTCTCGGTCCAGATTCGAAAGGCACCCCGGGCACGCCATGCGAACCTCATACAGGGGTCAGATTCGCGCGAAAACGTCGTCTATCTCTTTCACAAATCCTTACACAAATGACCGGTAGGCCAGTCAGGGGCACAGGTCGGCTTTTCGCAGCGTACAAAATTATGCAGATAAATAATGATTTACGTCTTGAGAACTGGTGCTCCCGGACGGAATCGAACCGCCGACCTTCGTTTACAAACCGCAGGTCGTTTTCCGATGGAAGCAATCGAGGCTCGGTTTCGCAGCTGCACGATCGTAGCCGCGACCATCCATCAGCGGTCAACTCTGCTTGAGACCTCGGACTGTTAGCGCCACTCACGTCAACTATGCGGCCTTCGCCGCGTGGATAGTGTGGAGCATTTCTGGCTTGAGGTGCGTATAGCGCCGCAGCATCTTCCAATCCTTGTGCCCTGTGACCAGCGCTACCTGTTCAATTGTGAACCCAGCTTCGAAAAGGCGGCTCGTTCCTTCATGCCGCAAATCATGAAAATGAAGGTCGTTGATGCCCAGGTCAGCGCACCCTAGACGGAAGGCGGTTCCGACTGACCTATGATTGAATGGGAAAATTCGATCATCGTCATTGCTTCGCTTGGCCAGTCGTTCCTCGACAATGGCCCATGCGTCGTACCCAGTTGCCGCGAACAAGGGTATGCGTTGATTATTCCCGTTTTTGTTTCGCGGGTCTTTCCGGTCACGGATTAGAAGCATCCGCGTGCGGGCGTCCATGTCGGACCATCGCGCCTTGCAGATTTCCTCCTGGCGCATCGCGGTTGCGACGGCAAAACGTATTATCTGACCAACCGGCGCTATTTGACGAGGATTTGCATCGAAGTGGGCGATGAGTCTGTCGAGTTCATCTTGGGTCGGCCTCCTGTCGCGCTGATTGCCTTTACCAACGAGGCCAAGCCTCTTTAGGGCAATACGCGCGAGATCAACTGGTTCGACCTTGACGGGCAGGCCGTGCACCGCAGCGGCATGAGCCAGAATGAGTTTTATAAAGCCGATGTCGATGCCGAGCGTCATCGGTCCGGCACCTTGGGCTGCCCGGTCACGCCCAAAACGAATGAGCCGTTCGCGATCCAGAGCCGCGATGTTGCACTTCCCTAGATGTCTTTGCAGCATATCGAGGGCTGCTGCCTTTGAGCGGCGAGGGGACTTGCCTACATCGCACATGTCGTCGATATGAAGGTCGATGAGTTCGCCGAAAGTTTTCAGGCGCGCTATACGGGACTTGGTCGGCGTCTCACCGCGATCGACTTGGCGCTCGGTCTCGGTTGCCCATCGCCGTGCGTCGTCCCGGCGCAGGAAGGTCTCGCTGACGTAGCGACCCTTGCGACGGACTTGGACACGCCAGGAACCGGATGAGAGCTTTGTGTAGGTGGCCATTCTTTCGTGTGCGCTCCGTGTGCACTGAGAGATCGAAACGTGGCGAAAAGGGTCGTATTCTGGCGTAAATTCGTGTGCATTCGTCAGGTGCCAACAATTTGTTGTTAAAGAAAAAATGCTGAAAAATCAAGACCATAGAGTGGCCTTGGCCCCGATGATGGACTGGACCGACCGGCATTGCCGGTTCTTCCACCGCCAGTTGACGCAGCGTGCGCTGCTCTACACCGAAATGGTGGTGGCGGACGCTGTCATCCATGGTGCGCGCGAGCGGCTGCTTGGTTTTGACGAGACCGAACATCCGGTGGCACTGCAGCTCGGCGGCTCCGATCCGCAAAAGCTGGCCGAGGCGGCGCGCATCGGCGAGGGCTTCGGCTACGACGAGATCAATCTCAATGTCGGCTGTCCGTCCGACCGCGTCCAGTCCGGCACGTTCGGCGCCTGCCTGATGAAAGTGCCTGACCTCGTCGCCGATTGTGTGGCGGCGATGAAGGCGGCGGTGAAAATCCCGGTGACGGTCAAATGCCGCATCGGCGTCGACGAGCAGGATCCGGAGCCCGCGCTCGACGCGCTGGCCGACGGCGTTTTCGCGGCCGGCGCCGACGCGCTGTGGGTGCATGCGCGCAAGGCTTGGCTGGAGGGTCTGAGCCCGAAGGAAAATCGCGACATCCCGCCGCTCGACTATGACAGGGTCTATCGCCTCAAGGCGGGAAAATCGAACAAATTCATCGGCATCAACGGCGGCGTTCAATCGCTCGAAGAGGCGGCTCGCCACCTCGATCATGTCGATGGCGCCATGCTTGGCCGCGCCGCCTACCACACGCCAGGCATCTTGGCCGGCGTCGACGCGGCATTCTACGGCGACAAGGCCGGCGCCTACGATTTTGCCGCGCTGATCGACACGATGGCCGACTACGCCGCGCGGCATATCGAGCAGGGCGGGCGGCTCGGCCACGTCACCCGCCACATGGTCGGGCTGTTCCACGGCCTGCCGGGCGCGCGCCGCTTCCGGCAGATACTGTCCACCGACGCGACGAAACCCGGCGCCGGACCGGATGTGCTGAAGGCAGCGTTCGCTGCCGTCGATTTCGACCGTGTTGAAAAGGCCGCTTAAGCAGTTCAGTCGCGCAGAATCATCCGGTCGCCGCGCACGTCGAAACCCGACAGGGAACCGATGAAGTTCATGCCGAGCAGGCTCTGGCTGAGCGCGCCGGGCGCGGCGACCATCACCTGCATGTTCTTGCGCACGATGCCGCCGATCGCCAGTTCGTCGGTGCGCACCGAAGCGGCGCGTGCCATGCCATTGGCGGTCGAGACCGGGACGGTGAAGCTCAGCGCGGCCGGATTGAAGCCGGCCGCCTGCGCGTCTTCGGCGGTGAGCACTGTACTGGTCGCGCCGGTATCGACGACGGTGCGGATCGGCGCGCCGTTGATCGTGATGCGGGCCTCGAAATGGCCGCTGTCGGCCTTGTCCAGGGTCACGGTGGCATGGCCGTCCTCGACGCCGAGCGCCAGCGGGCTGCCGGGAACGAGGCCCGCCGTCACCCGGCTGGCGAAATCCTGCAACTCGTAGCGGTACTGGTAGCCGGCGACGAGCGCCAGCACGATCAGGGCCCACGTGCCGAGATTGCGGGCCATGACGCCGAGCGGCCTGCCGGACCGGACAAGGCCGGCGCTGACGAGCAAGCCGATCGCCCCCAGCCAGACCAGACGGCTGAAATCGTAATTCTCGATGCCGAACGTGCTGCCGGCGTCGTTGTTGATCATCAGCAGCACCAGCCCGAGGCCGATTGCCGCCATCACGATCCAGAACAGTCGGTTCATTGGACCTGCCGCCTCAAGAGAGGACGTCGCGCTCGCGCGCCATGCGGCTGCGGCGTGTTTCCCGGCGCGGCCGGCGCTCGACCGTTTCCAATCGGGCCGGCAACTCGGCCATGACGCTGCGGCGTACCTCCGGCGTCATCCCCATCCAGGCGCCGATTTCATCGCGCGTGCGGCCACAGCCGAAGCAGAAGCCGGTTTTCATGTCGATCGAACAGACCAGGATGCACGGGGATTCGATGGCCGTCATGACTTTCTCTTGCAGGTTCCGTCCGGAATCCCTCGTTCCATCTCCACATGGTGCAACGGCAAAGCCAATGCAAGCCCTTCGGAATGCGGCGCGGGCAACCGCTTTCGCGCCAATGTCGAGGGGAGTTGTGCCGGCCGGGCAAGGCGGTTATGCCGCTGATCAACCACAGGGGATGATCAGGACCGACATGACCAGCGCGCTGCCCTTCGACGATTTTCGCAATCTGCTGGCGAGCCTGCCGCCTGCCGATACTGTCGCGTAAACCTGGGTGCGCACCCTGTTTTCCAAGGCCGACAAGCCGAAAGCCTCGCTTGGCCGCATCGAGGACATCGCCGCCTGGCTTGCTGCCTGGAGCGGGCGCGCCCCGCCGGCAGTGAACCGGCCCCTGGTGGCGATCTTCGCCGGTAACCATGGCGTGACCCGCCACGGCATCTCGCCGCGCCCTGTCGCTGCGACCGCAAACGCCGTTGAGCTGTGCGCCGCCGGCGGTGCGGCAATCAACCAGATCTGCGTCGCCAACAATCTTGGCCTCAAGGTGTTCGACCTGGCGCTGCACATTGCGACCGCCGACATCACCGAGGACGCCGCCCTCGACGAACGCGGCTGCGCCGCCACCATGGCCTTCGGCATGGAAGCCATCGCCGGTGGCGCCGATCTGATTTGCCTTGGCGATCTCGGCGTCGGCAACTCCACCGTTGCGGCGGCCTTGTGCGCCGCCCTGTTCGGCGGCAGCGGCGCCGACTGGGTCGGCCCCGGCTCCGGTGCCGACGCGGCCATGCAGGCGCGCAAGGCTGATGTAGTCGATGCAGCCGTCGCCTTCCATGGTGCGGCTCTGAAGGACCCCCTGGAAGCACTGCGCCGGGTCGGCGGCCGCGAATTCGCGGCCATTGCCGGCGCTATCCTCGCCGCCCGGATGCAGAAAATCCGGGTGCTGCTCGACGGCTTCGCCGCGACCGCCGCCGCTGCCGTGCTGCACGCCGCCAACCCGGGTGCGCTCGACCATTGCCTGCTGGCCAGTCTGTCGCCGGAGTCCGGCCAAAGGCTTGCCGCCGAGCGGCTCGGCCTCAGGCCGCTGTTCGATCTCGGCATCAGCCACGGCGAAGGGGTAGGGGCCGCCCTTGCCGCCGGTCTGGTCAAGGCGGCGGCGCTTACCAGTTCGGGCATGGCGGCGGCGGTCAAAGCCTAGAACAAGCTGTCAACGTCGGCGGGCCGCCGCCACGGTCTTGGTTGGCAGCGCCGGCAGTTCCTCCATCACTCGGGCGAGCGGGAAGATGGCGATTGCCTCGGTGCCTTCGCGCAATTTCGACTGAAGTTCGAATTCGCCGCCATGCATGGCGAGCAGGCCCTGCACAATCGGCAGTCCGAGCCCGGTGCCCTGTTCGGCGCTCTTGATGGCGATCGAGCCCTGGCCGAAGGCGGACAGCACGATCGGGATTTCGTCTTCCGGTATGCCCGGCCCATTGTCCTTGACCGAAATGTACTGGCCACCGCCCGCCGTCCAGCCGACGCGCACGCGAACTTCGCCGCCGGTGGCGGTGAATTTGATGGCGTTGGACAGGAGGTTGAGCGTGATCTGCCGCACCGCGCGCTCGTCGGCGAACAGCCGCGGCAGGGCACTTTCGAAATCCTGGACGATGCGGATGTCCTTGTTGCGCGCCTTCAATTCCATCATGTGGCAGCAATCTTCGGCGATGTTGAGCAGCATCACCGGCTCTTCGTTGAGCTGATAGCGGCCGGCCTCGATGCGCGACAGATCGAGGATTTCGTTGATCAGGTCGAGCAGATGCTGGCCGGAATCGTGCACGTCGCGGGCGTAGTCGCGATAGGTCGGGTTGCTCATCGGCCCGAGCACCTCATTGGCCATCACCTCGGAAAAACCGAGAATGGCGTTGAGGGGCGTCCTGAGCTCATGGCTCATAGAAGCAAGGAAGCGCGACTTCGCCAGATTGGCGTCTTCGGCCCGCCGACGAGCTTCGTCCGACATCGATTTCGCGGTCTCCACCTCGGCGAGCAGCGCATCCTTTTCGGAGCGGAAGGACAGAAGTATCAGCGACGAGCGGTTGAGATGGCGCGCGATATAGGCAAAGAACGGCAATGCCGCGACCAGCAGGGCGACCATGATCGTCCCGACCGGCACCCAAAATTTCGTTTCAGCATAGGCATAGACCGCCACCGGAACGACGAAGGTGGCAAGCAGCGAGCCGCGCAAGGACGACGCCATGATAGCGGTCGTCGCCATGGCCAGCAGCAGCACCACCGCCTTGGCCACCTGGAACTGGTCGATCTGGCAGGTGGCGCAGCCGAGCCAGGCGAACCACGCCCAGCCGAGGCCGCACAGCGAGTGGCCGATCAGAAAATCCCTGCGGGTGCGAACAGGGTTGAGCTCGGCAGCTTCGGTGCGGCCGACGCGCCGCGCCATGAAGGCGACGATCGAATAGCAGATCAGGGTGAACAGCGCCCAGACGCTGATCTGTTTGTCCACACCGGCCAGCAGCCCGGCCGCCGCGACCGCCAACACCAGCAGTGGGATGACGGCTGCGCCGCCCACCATGGTCCCGGCGTGCAGCTTCAGCAGCTCGCGGTCGAAGTCGAGATTGCCGACCTGCTGCGAAAGACGGTCGCGCGTCTTGCGCACCGCGCGCGCCACATCGCTGTTGCGGTGCGGTTTCCGGCGGTCCACAATGAATTTATCCGCTGTGTTCGAGCGTAGCAGAGGCATGGAAACTTCGATTTATGCGCGCAGCGATCTCAATTCGTTAAGCTACGTTCGAATGATTAAGAGACTGTTTGCCATATGAGCCGTTCGTGGTCGCCAAGGCCGCGCCGGCGATACTATCCGCCGCCGCCGCGAAGCCTGTGGCGCAAGCTGCTGGATTACGCGCTGACGGTCATTCTGCTCGGCCTGCTGATCCTGCTCGCCGCACGCCTCGACCGTTTCGAGACGCGCAAGGCGCAAGGGGCGGCGATCGTCAACGATGGCGATTCACTCACCCTTGGCACCGAACGTATCCGCATGCGCGGCATCGACGCTCCGGAATACCAGCAGATCTGCCGTAGGGATGGCGCAGACTACGCCTGCGGCAGGCTGGCGCGCCAGGCGCTGGTGCGGCTGATATCAGGAAATCCGGTGACCTGCAGCGGCTGGCAGCGCGACCGCTACGGCCGCCTGCTCGGCGATTGCAAGGCCGGTGGAAAGGATCTCAACCGGGCCCAGGTTGAGGCCGGCTGGGCAATTGCCTATGGCGATTTCGACACCGAGCAGGCCATTGCCCGCGCCGGCAAGGTTGGCATCTGGGCCGGCACCTTCGATGAGCCGCAAGACTGGCGCGAAAGCCACCACGGCGGCCCGCTCGAAAGAAAGCACGGCACGCTGGCTTCGGTCGGTGACGCCTTGCGAGAGCTGTTTCGCGGCTGGTGACGAGCACTATAGTTGAAGGACCATATCGGGAGGAAAGCATGAAACTGTTCGATGGCGGCCGCGCCCCCAATCCGCGGCGCGTGCGGGTTTTCCTGGCCGAAAAGGGCATCGCAGTGCCACTGGTGCCGGTCGATATGGGTGCGATGGGGCACAAACAGGAGCCGGTCAGCTCGCGCAACCCGCTGCAGCGGCTGCCGGTGCTGGAGCTCGACGACGGCACCATCCTCACCGAATCCGTCGCCATCTGCCGCTATTTCGAGGAACTGCATCCCGAACCGGCGCTGTTCGGGCAAGGCGCGCTCGGCAAGGCCAAGGTCGAGATGTGGCAAAGGCGCATGGAGTTCAATCTGCTCAGCTGCGTCGCCCAGGCTTTTCGCCACATCCATCCGGCGATGAAGGAATGGGAAATTCCGCAGATCCCCGAATGGGGTGAGGCCAACAAGGCGAAAGCGGTTGAATTCCTAAAACTGCTCGACACCGAACTAGCAAACCGCGAATTCGCCGCCGGCGACGCCTATTCGATCGCCGATATCACCGGCATGATCGCCGTGGATTTCATGAAACCGGCGCGCATCAAAGTGCCGGACGAGTGCACAAACGTGCTGCGCTGGTACAGCGCCGTCTCCAGCCGTCCGAGCGCTTCCGCCTGATGGAGGCGGAACTCGAACGCTTGACGGCAAAGGTCCGCGCCTGCCGCATCTGCGTCGACACTCCGGTCGGCAGGCCACTGCCGCACGAGCCGCGCCCGGTGCTGCTGCCATCATCCAGCGCCCGCATCCTGCTCGCCGGCCAGGCGCCAGGCACAAAGGTGCATTCGTCTGGCATGCCGTTCACCGACGCGTCCGGCGACCGGCTGCGAAGCTGGCTGGGCGTAACCAGCGAGGAATTCTACGACACGGAAAAATTCGCCATCGTGCCGATGGGCTTTTGCTTCCCCGGCCAGGACGCAAAGGGCGGTGACCTGCCGCCGCGCCGAGAATGCGCGCTGGCCTGGCGCGCGCCGCTGATAGCACTGATGCCGCAGATCGACCTCGTTCTGACAATCGGCTCCTACGCGCAATCCTGGCATATGGGCGCCACGCGCCGGCCGTCGCTGACCGAAACCGTGAAGGACTGGCGCACCATCTGGGATGCGCTGGCCAGCCCGAAAGTGCTGCCGCTGCCACACCCGTCATGGCGCAACTCAGGATGGCTGAAGCAGAATCCATGGTTTGAAATGGATTTGCTGCCGTTTCTGAGATCGGAAATCCGCTATCGCATAGATTAGACTCTAAGCAAGATATCACTCGCTTTTGTGCCATCCGGCAGAATTTCTTTCTTGTGAAAGGTCGAAATAAGAGGGAGTATAGCCAATCTATTCCCAAAGCGCGTCGCGCCCGAGGGAACGCGGCCTGCACCAGGAGCACCTTAATGGATCGCCTCGACAGAAAAATTCTCCGCCTCCTGCAGGAGGACGCGACGCTCGCGGTTGCCGATGTCGCCAAGAAAGTCGGCCTGTCGACGACGCCGTGCTGGCGCCGCATCCAGAAGCTGGAGGAAGAGGGAGTCATCAAGCGGCGGGTCGCCATCCTCGACCACGAAAAGGTCAATGTGCGCGTCACCGTCTTCGTGTCGATCCGCACCAATTCGCACAGCCATGAATGGCTGCGGCGTTTCTCGGAAGTCATCCAGGAATTTCCCGAAGTTGTCGAATTCTACCGCATGAGCGGCGACGTCGACTATCTCCTGCGCGTCGTGGTGCCCGATATCGCCGCATATGACGCCTTCTACAAGCGGCTGATCGCCAAGATCGAGATCCGCGACGTGTCGTCGTCCTTCGCCATGGAGCAGATCAAATACACGACCGAAATGCCGCTCGACTACATGCTGCTGGACAAGGAATCCGGCGCCAACGCGGCCTGAGCGCGGTTGTCCGTGACTGGGCGGTGACGCTGCACAAGCCGGCGGCGCTTAGTTTTTCTTTTTGTTGAGGAAACTCCAGGGCGAGTTGACCGGCAGCGTGATCGTGTCCGGCACCGTGTCGACTGCCACCACATCGGCTTTGCGTACGGTGTAGCCGGACTGGATGATGCTGACGCCGTCGAGAATGAACAACTGGCTCTTCTCCAAGCCGGGCCGCAAGGCGCCGGTCACGGCAACCGACTCATAGGCCTGCGACATCTTGTAGGGACGGGCCGGCGTCACCAGCACGATCTGGTTGGGCGGCGGCGTCGGCATGTGGCTGCAAGCGCCTGTCCACGGCACCAGCAGGAACTGGTAGACGAGGTCGCCATCGCGGTCGACCGGCAATGCATAGCCGGCTAATTGTACCATCTTGTCCTGCAGGTTGAGCGACAATGTCTCGCCACGATCGGGCAGTTTTGCCGCAATCATCGGCAGGCCGGCATCTTCGGCCACCGCCTGCGTCGCAGGACGCAGATCTTTCCAGAAGATGTGCGCGGTTTGGCCTGAGGCGTTGGTAGCGGTGAACACCAACAACGCGGCTGCAAGCGCCAAGGTCGATTTGAGAGGACTGCTCATCGGCCGCTTCCTTTGTGCAGGAGTAAAGACGCCGCGGCCGATCGCGTCAACGCTCGAGCCGCATCACATGTCTGCGAGAGCCGGCCATGCCGACCTCATGGAACCCGCGAGCGATGAACACGCCGCGAAACCCCATGAAACGGTAGCTCGGCGATGCCTCGTCGACCGGGTAGGCCTCGATCACGCCGGCGCCCTTGGCAAAGGCGTGATCGATGGCGGCGTCAAGAAGAGCGGCCGCCAGCCCGCCGCCGCGCAGCCCTCTCGGCACATAGAAGCAGACGATCGACCAGATGCCGGTCTCGCCATCGTCCTGATGCGACGACAGCTTGCGGTAGGTCTGGCGCGGCGCGACCGAGCACCAGCCGACGGTCTTGCCGTCGACCTCGGCGAGAATACCGACCGGCGTGCCGGCGTCGACAAGCGCCATCATGGCCCGTTTCAACTCGGCGTGCTGGACATGCTCGCGGCGGCCGGGCAGAGGCCGCCAGGCCATGCACCAGCAATATTTCGGACCGCCCTGCGCTTCGAAGAGGCCCTCGAAATTGGTTCGCGTCTTTCGCGTCACCGCGCTGAACCGGACTTTGCCCAGATCAGCCTTTTCTGGAGGCGATCCGCTCGATCGTCTTGGCATTGGTCAGCTCTCGTACGGCGTCCTTGCCGATCCAGCGCGCCGTCTTGTCTGGCGACATAGCGAGCTTTTGCGCCGTGGCAAGGGCAGCGCCGTGCATCTCCATCGACCGCTTGCCGATCGAACGAAGCGCCCAGTTTACGGCCTTCTTCACGAAATTGCGGCTGTCGGTGGCATGCGCTTCAATGATCGGCAGGAAGCCGAGGAAAGTCGCTACCGGCTCTTGCTTCCGGTGCACGACGGACCAGGCCATCATGGCAAAGGCCGTGCGTCGAACGAACTCCCGCTCGTCCGCTGCGAACTCTTCGATCAGTTCCTTCCAGTCGTCCGTGCCGACGAAGAGATCGGAGACGCCGTCGACGATATCCCAGGAATCGAAAGACGCCGCCCATTGCCTTGCATCAGCTGCGGAAAAGCGCTTCGGGTCGGTCGTGACGGAAGCGATGAACTGCGCCTCCATGATGCCGGTCTGCCAGAGCTCGAAGGCTCGCTCGTGGTTTCGCTTGATTGTCCTGGCGATCTGCCGCTGCATGCCATGAGAAATGCCGAGCGCCCGCTCGATCTTGATGCCATAGCGCAGCATGCCGCGGCGATTGTCCTCCGAGCCGATCGAGCGCAAATGGGCGACGATGTCGTCGGCGCTCGATTGGGGCGAAAGCTCGGCCATCGCCAGCCTATTTTTCCAGGCGCGCCAGCAGGGAGGACGTATCCCAGCGCTTACCGCCCATCGCCTGCACATCCTTGTAGAACTGGTCGACAAGTGCGGTTACCGGCAGTCTCGCGCCATTGCGGTCGGCTTCATCGAGGCAGATGCCGAGGTCCTTGCGCATCCAGTCGACGGCGAAGCCGAAATCATATTTGCCGGCATTCATCGTCTTGTGGCGGTTCTCCATCTGCCAGGAACCGGCAGCGCCCTTGGAGATCACCTCGATGACCTTCTCGATGTCGAGCCCGGCCTTCTTGCCGAAATGGATGCCTTCTGCCAGACCCTGGACCAGCCCGGCAATGGTGATCTGGTTGATCATCTTGGTGAGCTGGCCGGCGCCTGACGTCCCCATCAACCCGACCATGCGGGCATAGGCGTCGATGACCGGTTTGGCCTTGTCGAAGGCAGCCTGCTCGCCGCCGACCATCACCGTCAGGGCGGCGTTTTCGGCACCCGCTTGACCGCCGGAGACCGGCGCATCGAGGAAGGAAAAGCCGGCCTTTTGCGCGGCGTCGGCCAGTTCGCGCGCGACCTCGGCCGAGGCGGTGGTGTTGTCGATGAAGACCGAGCCTTTCTTCATCGATTTGAAGGCACCTTCGACTCCCGTCGTTACCGAGCGCAGATCGTCGTCATTGCCGACGCAGGAGAAGACGAAATCCTGGCCCTCGGCGGCCTCAGCCGGCGTCAAAGCAAGCTTGCCACCATGCTGGGCCACCCATTGCTCGGCTTTGGCAGTGGTGCGGTTGTAGACGGTGACCTCGTGGCCGCCTTTGTTCCTGAGGTGCCCGGCCATGGGATAGCCCATCACGCCAAGACCAAGAAATGCCACAGATGCCATAGGTTTGCCCTTCAGATGGAAACGGAAATTGTCCGCGCAAGCTCTAGGCTCTGCGCGCAATTCGTCAAGACGCGCATGAGCCGATCGACTGGTGCAGCCGACCAGTCAACGCTTCAGATGGATCGTGATCCGGCGTTCGATCCATTCAACGCCATGGCGCAAGATTTCGACCATCACCAGATAGACAAGGGCGACCCAGATATAGGCCTGGATGTCGAACGAGTTGGCAAAGGCAAGCTTGGCCTGGCCCATCAAATCGTAAACGGTGATGATGGCGACGATTGCCGAGGCCTTGACCATCAGGATCAACTCGTTGCCATAGGGACGCAAGGCGACGATCAACGCCTGCGGCAGGATGATCTTTCGCAGCGTCTGCAATTTGTGGAGGCCGAGTGAAGCGGCGCCTTCCCACTGGCCTCTTGGCACGCTTTCGATGGCGCCGCGCAGGATCTCGGCCTGATAGGCGGCGGTGTTGAGTGCGAAGGCAAACACACCGCAATTGAAAGCGTCTTTGAAAAAATCCCAGAGACCGACCGTTTGAAGTTCAGCCCTGAACGATCCCAGTCCGTAGTAGACCAGATAGGTCTGGACCAGCAGCGGCGTGCCGCGGAAGAAATAGACATAGCAATAGGCGAGGCCGGACAGGAGCCGGTTGCTGGACATGCGCCCATAGGCGACCGGCACCGACAGGATCGCTCCGAGCACCATCGATATGCAGACCAGTAACAGCGTGGTTTGAAGGCCTTTCAGATAGGCCGGGGCATATTTGGCGAAGAAGTCGGCGTTCCAGGCAAAGATCAGATAACTGACGATGCCGAGGCCGAACAGGATCCAGAAACCGACCATCGCATAGCCGATGACACGGCTGCGCGGCCAGCCGCGCGCCCGTGGTGGCGGTCGTTCGACCAAGGTGGCTGTGACGCTCATCGTTGTGCCTCTCGCCTGCCGAGCGAGCGCAGGATCGCGCTGGTGGCAAAGGATGAAACGACGGCCAGGCCAAGGAAGACCAGGGCCGCAACGCCATAGAACAGGAAAGCGTGCTTGGTAACGCGGGCAGCAGTGTAGGCATTGCGCAGCGTCTCGGCGAGGCCGACGACCGATACGAGCGACGTATCCTTGAGCAGGCTGAGCCAGCAGTTCTCAAGTCCGGGAAACGCGATGCGAAGGAGTTGCGGCAAGATCACCTTGCGCATGGTCAGCCAGTTCGAAAGGCCGATGGCATAGCCGCCCTCGTATTGACCTTTCGGTATGGCTCGAAAGGCTGAAAGAAACACCTCGCTGGCATAGGATGAAAAGATCAGCGACAGCACGATCATGCCGGCGACGAAGCTGTTGACGTCGATGGTCGCGTCGGGTTGGAAATATCGCACGAGGTGTTGCAGCAGGATTGGTACGCCGAAGAAGAACAGGAACAGCGTCACCAGTTCCGGCAAGCCGCGGAAGACGGTGGTGTAGATGTTGGCGGCCAGCCGCAGCGACGGTTCTTCGGATTGTTTGGCCCAGGCGACGAAAAAGCCGATCGTCAGGCCGATGGGCAGTGTCGCAAGCGCAAGCGCGATAGTGACCAGTGCACCATAGGCAATATCGTCAATCCAGCCATCGGGTCCCCAAGTGAGAAGTATCCATATGTTTTGGCTTGGCATTGACGGGTCTTGTCTCCACTTCTATCAGGCCAAGGCGGCAGGAGAAATTTCCCCTGCCGCCTTGTTTCCGATGATCAGGACTCGGCGCCGAAGACGTCGAACTTGAAGTACTTGTCGTTGATTTCCTTGTACTTTCCGTTGGCGCGGATGGCGTCGATGGCGGTGTTGAGCTTGTTGACCAAATCCGTCTCGCCCTTGCGCACGGCGATGCCGGCGCCCGGTCCAAAGATCTCGACCGGCTGCGGCGATGGCTGGCCGAGAATCTTGCAGCAGGCGCCATCAGGCGAATCCAGGAATTGCTGCAACACGACGATATCGTCCTCGATCGCATCGAGACGGCCATTGGCGAGATCGGCCTGCTCTTCGGGACTGCTCGGATAGCCCTTGACCGTGCTGTCCGTATAGGTCTTCGAGGCATAGTTGAAATGCGTCGTCGTGGTTGCCACGCCGATGGTCTTGCCGGCGAGGTCTTCCTTGGTAACGCCCTTGAGGGTTGAATCTTTTGGCACCGCCAGCGCCGAGGGGGTGTTGTAGTATTTATGCGTGAAGTCGACCTTTTCCTGACGCTCCGGCGTGATCGACATCGAGGCGACGATGGCGTCGAACTTGCCGGCCTGCAGCGCCGGAATGATTCCGTCCCAATCCTGGGCGACGAAGGTGCACTTGACCTTCATCTCGTCGCAGAGCGCCTTGGCGATGTCGATGTCGAAGCCGACGAGCTGGCCGTCGGAGGTCAAATTGTTGAATGGGGGGTAGGCGCCTTCGGTGCCGATTCTCAGGGTCGTTTCCTGAGCCTGGGCGACGCCGAGCGTCAGCAGCGCAGCCGATGCGGCGAGCGCGATACGCAGTGCAATACGCATGATAGTCCTCTCTTTATGGCTCCCGGCCGTCGTTCCGAAACGGCTCTGTGGGGCGGTGCTTTTGACCGCCCGCTGGCGCGATACTCCCACTGTTTTTGGGAGAAAAGCAACTGTAAAACCGTCGCTTGCGGGATTTGCGGGTCCAGCCAATGCTGACGCCGGGTTAGACAATGCAACCGCCGAAGAAAGCGGCGGAACCGGGCCCGGGCAGGGGCCTCAAGGTTTGAGGCCGGTGGCGCGCTCGATGAAGTCGGCTATCGATCCCGTGTCGTCGAGATCGAACACCGGCAGGCTTTCGCCGGTGACCGCGAAGTCGGCGGCAATCGCCACGATATGCCCATCATTTGCCGAGAGCGGCGACCGGTCCTTGGCCTCGAGCCGCCGGGTCTCGATCTTTTTGTGCGCCTCGCGCTTGTAGCCTTCGACCAGCACGATGTCGCACGGCGCCAGCCGCGACAGGATCGTCTCCAGCGTTGGCTCGTCCTCTGCGCGCAATTCGTGCATCAGCGCCCAGCGTCTGCCCGACACCACCGCGACTTCGGTTGCCCCCGCCTGGCGGTGGCGAAAGGAATCCGCGCCAGGCTTGTCGATGTCGAAGTCATGATGGGCATGTTTTACCGTCGATACCGTCCAGCCGCGCCGGACGAGCTCGGTGACCAGCTTCTCGGTCAGTGTGGTCTTGCCGGAATTCTTCCAGCCGGTGATGCCGAAGATGTTCATGGCCCGATGCTCTGCAACAGACGCTCGGCCACCGCAAGGTCGTCCGGCGTGTTGATGTTGAAGAACGGGTCGATCTCATTGCTGCCGTGCGCCAGCAACGGAAATTCCACTTCGACGCAGTCGTGCCGCTCGATGAAGGCGGAAACCCGCCTGTTGTCCTCGTCGACAAGGAAGTGGCGCAAGGCCTGACGCAGGCCGAGCGGCCACAGCGCGAAGGTCGGATGCCGCCTGCCGCCGGAACTGGCAACCGCGATCGAGCCCGGCCGACTGGTTGCGGCCGCGGCCAGCGTTGCGACCAGATCGGCCGGCAGGAACGGTGTGTCGCCGGCGGCCGTCACCAAGGCCTTGCAGGCGGTGTTTGCTGCCGCCCATTCGAGGCCGGTGAGAATTCCGGCCAGCGGTCCGGCATGGCCTTCGACCGTATCGGCGAGAACCGAAAGCCCGGACGCCGCAAAGCGCATCGGGTCGCCATTGGCGCTCAGCACCAGCGATCCGACCTGCGGCGAAAGGCGAGCGACGACATGGTCGAGGAGCGGACGCCCACCAAGGGCGAGCAAGGTCTTGTCGCCGCCGCCCATGCGCCGTGACAGGCCGCCGGCCAGGATGATCCCTGCAATGTCTCGGCTCATGCCTTATATGCCGTCCGGCGCCATGTCGGGTCCAGCGCTTTCGGCGGCGGGCTTTTGCCGTCCGACAACCCGTTCGCGATAGAGCGCGTAGAGGCCGGAGCCGATGATAATGGCGGAGCCGACGATCATCGGCAGGTCTGGGACATCGCCGAAGATAGTCAGGCCAAGCAGCATCGACCACAACAGCGCGGTGTAGCGGAACGGTGCGATGAAGGAGATGTCACCGGCCCGCATCGCCATGATGATGAACTGGTAGCCGATCAGCACCAGCACCGCCGCCAGTGCCAACAACGCCGTGCCCTTGCCCGACATCGGCGTCCAGCCGCCCATCGGCGACAGCAGGACGGCGCCGACAATGGTCATGGCGATTGCGGTTGCTGTCGACACCAGCAATGTGGGGATAGCCTGCGGGATGCGCTTGGTGGCGAGGTCGCGCACCGCGCAGCAGGCGACGCTGACGAGTGCCCATAGCGAATAGACACTGAACCCTTCGAAGCCCGGTCGCACGATGATCAGCACGCCGCCGAAACCGACGGCGATCGCCAGCCAGCGCCGCCAGCCGACGCCTTCACCAAACACAAGGGCCGCGCCCATCGTCACCGCCAGCGGCAGCGCCTGCAGCACTGCCGACACATTGGCGATCGGCAAATGCGCCAGCGCAACTAGGAAGGCGACGGTGGCGCCGGCCTCGCCGACGACGCGCAACGCCACCAGCGGCTGCAGCATCGAGCCCGGTCGTGCGAGCGCGCCTTGCTGCCAGGCGAGCAGGCCGACGAGCACCGACGCAAAGGCGCCGCGCACCAGCATGACCTGCGCCATGTTCATCGATTCCGACGAGAACTTGGTGATGGCGTCGTTGAGGGTGAAGCCGATCATGGCCACCATCATGAACAGCGCGCCGCGAAGATTTAGGGAAAGAGGCAAGGGCGTTACCGGTTTTGCAAGAGCAATCCAGGAAAAGTGTGAAACGGTTTTCCGTCCGGAACGGTTTTCCGTCCGGAATTGCATGAAAACAAAGAATAGAGCGGTTCGACGTTTCGGTGAAACGGTGAACCGCTCAAGCCTGTAGCAGCCGGCGGCAAGACAGCAACGTCAAAGAAATAGGCCACGGATTTTCATCCGTGGCCTGCAAAATCTGTCAGAGAGCCAATCCGATGACCGGTGGCCTCATTTCGGCGTCAGCACCTCGGTGCCGCTGCCGTTCTTGCCGGCGATCGTCCACAGGCCGTGCAGCGAGCCGTCATCTTCTACCTTGTAGACGACGAGGCCGATTTCCTTGCCCATGACGTAGCCGGCGGAGAAGGCATTGTCGTTGCGCATGCAGATGCCGTCCGAAGACGACCCGCCGGTTTCCCAGTGGATGGTGCAGGTGGTCTCGCTGGTCAACGTGATGGTCGCCTCGCCGCCGTATTTCGAGCCGTCGAAATTGGTGCCGGCGACGGTGTAGGTGCCGCCGATCGACTGCGCCGCTGCCGGCGCGGCGGCAAACCCAAGCATTGCAAGAGAAAGTAAGAGTGTGCGCATGTCGTGTTCCCCCAAATCGAGCGACGAGCCGCTATGTCTGGGAATCTAGGCCCGAACACGCTTGCGGTAAATCCGCCGGCCGTTTGCGCATAAGACTTTTTCTGGGATGTGTCCGAAAATGCTCAACGTGCTTTGAGGCTGCCGGCAATGGCGCCGACCAGCGGATCGTATTTTTGCTTTCACTGCCGGCGGATAGTCGATCCATACCGTGCGGATGACGCCGTCCTTGCCGAACAGGCGCCGCTCGTAAAAGATCTTTCCATCCTTCAGCCCCGACAGCACCGCCCAGTTCTTGCCGGTCTTGCTACAGCTGATCTCGTAACCCGCCTCCTTGCTTGCCCTCTCGGCAGTGACAAAGCTTTTGGGGGTGTCGTCACTGACGTTGAAGATGCCGGAGCAGATCAGGCTGGCGCCGTCGGCGGTGAGCCATTGCTGACCATCGCCATTGTCCGGCTCAGGCTGGCGGTCGGTGAATATCTCGTCGGGAAAGGTGCAGACGGTGCCGAAGCGCGCATCGGTGTTGGTGAATGGCGCCGCGACCGCGCTGCCTGCCGCGATCAGTGCAACTGCCAAACCAAGAAAAATACGCTCATTCGATGCCTCCAGCCAACATTGGAGACACTCTTTGCACCAAATCTCGGAAAAAAATCAGCCGCCGGTGACGCTCATATGCCTCGATACCGAGGGACGGCTGGTGCGGCGGTCGATGATGAAATCATGGCCCTTCGGCTTGCGGCCGATCGCTTCGTCGATAGCGGCAGCGACCAGTTCGTTGCCTTCGGAGGCCCGCAGCGGTGCGCGCAGGTCGGCGGCATCTTCCTGGCCCAGGCACATATAGAGCGTGCCGGTGCAGGTCAGCCGCACGCGGTTGCAGCTTTCGCAGAAATTATGCGTCATCGGCGTGATGAAGCCGAGCCGGCCGCCGGTTTCAGTGACATGGACGTAGCGGGCCGGGCCGCCGGTCTTGTAGGGGATGTCGCTCAGCGTGAACTGGCGCTCCAATGAAGCGCGCAGCAGCGACAGCGGCAGATACTGGTCGGTCCGGTCGGCGTCGATCTCGCCCATCGGCATGGTTTCGATGACGGTCAAATCCATGCCGCGGCCATGCGCCCAGCGCATCATTTCGGGCAGCTCGGCGTCGTTGAAGTCTTTCAGCGCCACCGCGTTGAGCTTCACCTTCAGCCCCGCCGCCTGCGCGGCGTCGATGCCTTGCATGACCTTGCCGAGATGGCCCCAGCGGGTGATGGCGTGGAACTTGTCGGCATCGAGCGTGTCCAGCGAAACGTTGATGCGCTCGACGCCGCAATCGGCGAGTTCGGCGGCAAAGCGCGACAGCTGCGAGCCGTTGGTGGTCAGCGTCAGCTCTTCCAGCGCGCCGCTCTTCAGGTGCCGCGACAGCTGGCGCACCAGATGCATGATGTTCTTGCGCACCAGCGGCTCACCGCCGGTGAGGCGCAATTTGCGCACGCCCTTTTCGATGAAGACGGTGCAGAGCCGGTCGAGTTCCTCGAGCGACAGCAGGTCCTTCTTGGGCAGGAACGCCATGTCCTCGGCCATGCAATAGGTGCAGCGGAAATCGCAGCGGTCGGTGACCGACACGCGCAAATAGCTGATCGTGCGCCCGAAAGGATCGATCATGTCCATGCGTCAAACGTTTCCAATGGCTGCGAGTGGCACCGTTATATACAGCTATGTGATACGAACCAACCCGCCATTCAAGATAGCCGCTCTTGATCTTTGGTAACATTCCCCGGCCGACATCCGATGTCGGCAGGGTTCAAATGGCCTTTTCCGGTTGCGCGAACCAGCGTAGGGAAGGGCGGATTGAGGCAGGATTGAAAACGATGACGGCGCCGAAGGAACTCAGGGTCTCGAAGGACAGAAAACTGCTGTCGGTCACCTTTCCCGATCATCGCCCGTTCGAACTGCCGGCCGAACTGCTGCGCGTCGCTTCGCCCTCGGCCGAGGTGCAGGGCCATTCGCCGGACCAGCGGGTGACGGTTCCCGGCAAGCGTAACGTTGCTATCCTGAAGATCGAGCCGGTCGGCAACTACGCCGTGCGCATCACCTTCGACGATTTTCACGACACCGGCATCTTCACCTGGAATTACCTGCACACGCTTGGCCACGAAAAGGACGCGCGCTGGAATGCCTATCTCGCCGAGCTCCAGGAGAAGGGACTGAGCCGCGACCGCTAGTTCGGCACTGTCGGCAAAACGTCATTGACTGGGGGTAACGCTGGCAACGGTTCGGAGACGGGAAAATGTCTGACATCACCACGGTCGAACAGCTCGAAGCCCTCTACGGCCTGCCCGGCGAAGCGTCGACGGTCAAGGAACTCGACCACGTCATTCCCGAATATGCCGCCTTCATCGAAGCCTCGCCTTTTGTCGCTTTGGCGACGAGCGGGCCGGAAGGGCTGGACTGCTCGCCGCGGCGATCTCGCCGGCTTTGTGCGCATGCATGACCCGAAGACGCTGATGATGCCGGACAGGCGCGGCAACAACCGCGCCGATTCGCTTAAGAACATCATCCGCGATCCTCGCGTCGGGCTGCTGTTTCTTGTGCCGGGTTCGGGCACGACGCTGCGCGTCAACGGCCGCGCCCGCATCGCCACCGACGCCGCGCTTTGCGCCTCCTTCGCCGTCGAAGGCAAGCCGGCGCGCTCGGTCACCGTGGTCGATGTCGATTCGGTCTATTTCCAGTGTGCCCGCGCCATCGTTCGCTCGGAGCTGTGGAACCCGGCAAAGCACGTCGACCCGAAATCGCTGCCGACACCCGGAACAATCCTGGAAGTCACCAGCCGCAAGAATATCGATGCCGGTACTTACGACAAGGAATGGCCGGAGCGGGCGAAGAAGACGATGTGGTGAGGTGGGAGGCGCGTGGATCGAACGGCTCAGGTATCCTTCAGCACGTCATAGATCTTGCGCATCTGTTCGCCGATCATGTCGCACTGTTCCGCTGTCGACTGGCTCATCGCCTTTTCGATCAGCGCCATATGCACCTTCAGCGCCTTCATCAAAAGCTCCGTGCCGGCCTCGGTAAGCGTCAGCCGCAGCACGCGCTTGTCCTTCTCGTCGCCTTCGCGGCGCAGCAGGCCGCGCGCCTCGAGCTGCGGCAACAGCATGGTGATGTTGGAGCGGCCGACCAGCAGTTTGCGGGCGAGATCGTGCTGCGACATGCCGGGATGGCGATAGAGGTTCATCAGCACGTCGAGCTGCGCCGGCTTGAGATCCAGCGGCGCCAGCTTTACCGCCAGCGCACGCTCCAGCACATGGCAGGCGCGCGCCACCGCGACCCAGTTGCGAAAGCGCGGGTTGTCCCAGGGCAGCTCTTGTTTAATGTTCATGTTTGAACTATTATGTTCATGCTTGAACGGAATGGATGGACCGCCACTATGGCATCATTTGGACTGAAGGTCATCCGGGGCGTGTTCCGCGCCGCCGAGCATGTGGCGCCCCGCCTGAGCGGGCGCGCCGCCTTCGAACTGTTCTGCCGCACGCCCAGCGTCAAGGCGCTCAGCGACGGCGAGCGGCGTGCGGTCGACCGCGCCGCCGGCTTCATGGCCGAGGCGCGCCATCATCGGCTGACGACCAAGGCCGGCTGCGTCATGGTGCACGAATTCCGGCCCGAGCCGGGCAGGGCGTCCGCCGGCACGGTGCTGGTGGTCCATGGCTGGCGTTCGCGCACGGAATATATGCGGGCGCTGATCGAAGGCTTTCGCGATGCGGGCTACCGGGTCGCCTCGCTCGACCTGCCGGGCCATGGCCAGTCGCTGGGCCGTCATCTCAATATGGTCAATGCGGTCGAGGCGGTCAGGGTCGCCGGCGAATGGTTCGGTCCGTTCAAGGCGATCGTCGGCCATTCCTTCGGTGGCGCCGTCGCCGCCAATGCCATTGCCGGTTCGATCAAGGGTATCCAGCCCGTCGCGGCCGAGCGGCTGGTGCTGGTCGCCGCGCCAAGTTCCCTGCCGGCGATCTTCGCCGACTTCAGCCGCATGCTCAATGTCGGTCCGCGTTCGCAGGTTTCCATGGCCGATCAGGTGAAAAGGCTGTCGGGCCGGCCGCTGCATGAATTCACCGGCGACCGCCAGTTGGCTGAGGCGCCGGTGCCGACGCTGGTCATCCACGCGCCGGACGACCGCGAAGTCCCCGCCGATCATGCCACACGTTATGCCGGCGCCGGCAGCCATGTGCGGCTGCACTGGGCCGATGGGCTCGGCCACCGTCGCATTCTCGCCGACAAAGGTGTCATCGAACGCGCTGTGACCTTTGTCAAAAACGAGCGCGAGCCGATACTGCATTGATTCCAATCGGTGTATTGTCCGACACCGACAACGCCGGAGCGGTGAGCTAGCCCTTCTTCTTACCGCCCGGCTCGACGGGCAATCCGGCCGCCTTCCAGGCGGTATAGCCGCCAAGGATGTGCTTGACCGGCGACAGCCCCATATCCTGCGCCGTCTTGGTGGCCAGCGCCGAGCGCCAGCCGCCCGCGCAAAAGAAGACAAAGCTCTTGCCCGAGGCGAAGAACGGCTTGTGGTAGGGGCTTTCGGGATCGATCCAGAATTCCAGCATGCCGCGAGTGACATGTTTGGCGCCGGGGATCTGGCCGTCCCGCTCGATCTCGCGTGGATCGCGCAGGTCGACGAAGATGGTGTCCTCGTCGTCGAGCAGCCCGGCCGCTTCCTCGGGCGAGACCACCTCGATCTCGGCATTGGCCTCGTCGAGCAACTCGCGATACCCTTTTTTCACGGACGATCCCTCCCGGCGCATTTCGCCGCCGACTGGATTTCCAGCACAAGCTCCGCGCTTTGTCACGCTGTTCCGACCAGCCCCTGCCACGCCGCCATCGCTCCGGCCACTGTGGCCATCAGCGCTTCGCACGAGGCGCCGTCGCGGGCCTGGATCGACATGCCGTGCTGGACCGTCGCATAGAAGGTCGCCGCCGCGTTGCTGTCGAAGCCCGCCGGCAATTCGCCTTCCGCCACACCGCGTTCCAGCCGTCTCAGCAAGAGGGTGTGGTTTTCGGCGCGGCGGCGGCGCAAATCATCGCAGATCGCGCCGCTGCTTGAATCCTGGTGCAGTGCGCCCAGCGCGATGAGACAGCCCTGCGGGCGGTCGTCCTGAGAGTACGCTTTTGCCGTCTGGCGCAGGAAATTCTCGATCGCCTGGCATGCCGTCGGCGCTTCGTCCAGCGCGCTCCAGATCTCGGTGCCTTCGTTGCGGGTGTAATACTCGGTCGCTTCCAGAAACAGCGCCTCCTTGCTGCCGAAGGCGGCATAGAGGCTGGGCGAGCTGATCCCCATCGCCGCGGTCAGGTCGGCGATCGAGGTGCCCTCATAGCCTTTGGCCCAGAACAGCTCCATCGCCTGCCGCAAGGCGGCGGTTCGATCGAAGGTGCGGGGACGGCCTCTTTCCGGCATGACGATCTTTTCTGTGTTGACCGATACATAATTCACTTGACGTCGCGAGGCAAGGTTGCCAGATTTATGTATCGATCGTTACATAAAAGGAGCATGACATGTCAGCGAACGGATTGAACGGCAAGGCAGCACTCGTCACCGGCGGCAGCCGCGGCATTGGTGCTGCGATTGCGAAGCGGCTCGCGGCCGATGGCGCCGACGTCGCCATCACCTATGTCAACAGTGCGGCGCCGGCCCAAGCTGTCGTCGCCGAGATTATAGCGGCAGGTGGTCGCGCGATCTCCATCCAAGCCGACAATCGCGACGCTGCCGCCATCGAAAATTCGGTCACCGAGGCGGTGAATGCCTTCGGCCGGCTCGACATCCTGGTCAACAGCGCCGGCATCTGGCGCGCGGCGCCCATCGAACAAATGTCGCTGGCCGACTTTGACGAGACCATTGAGGTCAATCTGAGAGCGCCGTTCGTGGCCTCGAAGGCGGCAGCGGCTCACATGGGCGAGGGCGGCCGCATCATTTCGATCGGCAGCAATCTGGCCGAGCGCGTCACCGACACCAGCCTCAGCGCCTATTCGACCAGCAAGGCTGCGCTGGTCGGCCTGACCAAGGCGCTGGCGCGAGACCTCGGTCCGCGCGGCATCACCGCCAACGTCGTTCATCCCGGTTCGACCGACACCGACATGAACCCGGCCGAAGGCCCGCATGCCGAACACCAGCGGCGGAAGATGGCGACGCCCCGCTTCGGCAAGGCTGACGAGATCGCCGGCATGGTTGCCTGGCTCGCCGGTCCGGAAGGGCGCTTCGTCACCGGCGCCGCGCTCACCATCGACGGTGGCGCCAACGCCTGAAGCAGCAGCCGCTTTGACCGGTCTGGAGCAGCAACGCCGCTCCAGACGTCACGATGTTGTGAAACCGTTCTGCAACAGGCCTGCGGAAATTTATGGAAGCTTAACGAAATCGGTATGAATCGGTATAGTAGCGCCTTACATCCGCCATGCGGTTGGCAAGATCGTCTAGCGGCGCGGAACGGGAGCCGGCTTGCAGCCGGAGCGGGTGATTAATGAAATTCCTCGGAAATAAAGCCACCGTGATGCCGCTTGCAGTGGCGGCAGCACTGGCCTTCGGTGTGCCGCAGGCAAGCGCGCAAGGCCTGTTCGACATGCTGTTCGGCGGTGGCGTCAAGCACAGGCCGCAAGGCGAATTCCCGCCGCCGCCAAAGCGCAAGCCGAAGCCCGCCGTATCGGGCGGCGGCGGCACCAGGATCAGCAGCCCGTCCTACTACACCTACAAGGCCGACCGGCTGGTGCGCGTCGACTTTGCCGCGTTGGTGGCAGCACCTCCCCAGGTGGCAACAGCTGAAGACGCCGCCTTTGTTCCGTCGGCGACCAGCACCGCCTTCCGCGAAGCCGTTGCAGGCCTCAGCGACTATGAACTCTATGCCGAGCCCGATATCGCCAAGGCACTGATTGCCTATTACTCTGCCAATCCTGATTTCATCTGGGTGAACGAGGGCAATCCCAATGCCCGCGCCCGGGATGCGGTGCGGGTGCTTGGCGAAGCCGCAAGCTATGGTCTCACGTCGGCCGACTACACGGTCGAGGTGCCGGCAGCCAACGCATCGGCAGTCGATGCCGACGCCCATCTGAAGGAACTCGTCCGCTTCGAGATGGCGCTGTCGGCGCGCGTACTGCGCTATGCCCGTGACGCCCAGAGCGGGCGCGTCGATCCCAATCGCATCACCGGCTACTATGAATTTCCGCCGAAGCCGGTCGACATGGAAGGCGCGCTCAAGACGCTGGCCCACACCCAGGAAGTGCGCACCTACCTCGAATCGCGGCACCCGCAGAACGCGGAATATCAGGCGCTGCGCGTCGAACTTGAATCGCTGCAGGCGAGCGCCGAAAACGAAATCGTCGTCGATCCCAAGCTGTTGCTGAAGCCCGGCGAGACCAGCGCCGAACTGCCGAAGCTGCTGACGCTGATCGCGCGCAATCTCGACGACGAGATGGGCGGCGCCTATGGCGAGATCCTGTCTCGTCTCGGCACCAGCGATGTCTATGTTCCCGAACTGGTTCCGATCATCAAGGCCGTGCAGGTGAAGGCCGGCATGAAGGGCGATGGGGTCATCGGCCCGCGCACCGTCGCCTCGCTCGCCGGCGCATCCAAGGCAGACAGGCTGCAGAAGGTGCAGGTCGCGCTGGAAGAATTGCGCTGGCTGCCGTCCGATCTCGGCAGCCCGCGGGTGTTCATCAACCAGCCTGCCTTCACCGCCAGCTATATCGACAATGGCGAGGAGAAGCTGAAGACCCGCGTCGTCATAGGCCGCACCACCAACCAGACCGCCTTCTTCTTCAAGGAGATCAAGCAGGTCGATTTCCATCCCTATTGGGGCGTGCCGCAGTCGATCATCGTCAACGAGATGCTGCCAAGGCTGCGTAGCGATCCGGGCTATCTCGACCGTGCCGGCTACGAGGTGACCGATTCGCGCGGCAGGCGGGTTCCCTCTTCCTCGGTCAATTGGGGCGCCTACGGCGCCAACATTCCCTACAGCGTGCGCCAGCAGCCGAGCGAAGCCAATGCGCTGGGCGAACTGAAGATCCTGTTCCCCAACAAGCACGCCATCTACATGCACGACACGCCGCAAAAATCCTTCTTCCAGCGCGATATGCGGGCGCTCAGCCATGGCTGTATTCGCCTTCAGGATCCACGTGGGATGGCGGCGGCGGTGCTCGGCGTCTCGGTCGACGACATCGCCGAAAAGCTCAAGCACGGCCATGCCAGCGAAGACGTGACACGCACGATTCCCGTCTATGTCTCCTACTTCACTGCCTGGCCGGACCTGTCCGGCAAAGTCGAATATTTCAACGACGTCTACGACCGCGACACGCGGCTGATGCAGGCGCTGGACGCGACCGAAGCGGTGCGTTCGCCGACGAGCTGAACCAGCGGAGTTCCTCGTTCAACGAACGAGGAACTCACTTTGTCTCTCTGGTTTTATTAGATTTTTGGCCGATAGACGGTCGCCCGTTTCCTGCGATCAGCGCTGGATGAGCGGACGCCGGAAGCCGGCGTCGCGGCCCGCGATCAGCCAATAGACCAGGCCGGCTACGAGGCCGGCGGCGGCGATGATGCCGATATCGGCCCAGCGTCCGGCATCCTCTTCCGCGGCCGGCCAGACCAGGAAGAAGCCGGCTGCAGCGGCAGCGGCGCCAAACAGCATGTGCACCAGGAAATTGCGCAGGGCAAAGAATTCGGCGAGCAGCGCGAAGATCAGCGTCTGCAGGCCGGTCAGCACGATCGTCAGGAAATAGACGACCATGCCGAGCGGCGGCCACAGCAGCACGACAATGGGCGAAAATTGCATGGCGCCGAAATAGTCCGGCGCGTTGGGCAATACGGCGAGTGCGCAATATATCGCCACGACCGCGAACAATCCGATCAGCACCGAAACGAAATAGCCGGCAAGCATCATCAGGATGCGCTTCAAAACATGCTTAACCATGGCCATGCACCCCCGTGCCCTGCAACTGTTACGCGCACTCAGCCATCAAAGGCGGATCGGCGCAAGAGTGCATCCAGCAGTGCTTTGCGGCAAATCTTCAGGCGCCGCCGCATAGATGTTGTGAATCCGGCAAAACCCATGTGCCTTTTATCGTGAGGTCGACGCCGTAATAGACCCGCCCGCGCTCGTCGCCCTGCGGACAATCCCTCGGGATCGATATCAGGCACATGACGACAAGATCGCCGGCTTTCGAACTGGCAAGGCCAGGCTCCCGCTCGTAGGAAACCCCGGCGCCGCCATTGCTGAACCGCGCCAGGCTGCCGGCTTCAGGGCCGGTGGTTTCCAGCGGGTCGTCGCCGAGCCGCGTCGTCAGCGCGGTGATGTGGGTCAAGGCGCATTGGCCGATCGACGAGGGCAGGGGCTGGTCGAGACTGCCCGGATGGCGGGCCGCGGTGTCGAGCGCCTTCTTGCCGATCAGGGCGATGTTGTAGTCCTGCACCCAGGACGGCGCATTGCCGTAGGTCTGCAGCGCATTGTTCTGGGCGCTGACGATGCAGGCGGCATCCTGCCCACAGGCGTTCCTGTCGGCGATGAGCGCACGGGCGATCTTGCGCTTGTCGCCGCCAAAGGCTGGCTCGAAACCCGTAAAGGCCTCGGCCACCAAGGCATCAATTGCCGACAGTTGCGGGTCGGCACAGATCGCCTTTTCCACCGGCAGGCTGGCTTTGCGGCAGTCGAAGGACGGCCCGTCGGCACGCGCTGGACCAAGGCAGACCGCCCCGCCAGCAAGTGCGACGACAAGCGCAAACGAGTTGGCAATTCGATTGGAAGAAAGCATGGTCGCCCCGTTGTCCGACAACTGCCACCATTCTAGGCAAAAAACGCAGCGGACGGAATTGCCGAAGCGGTGTCGGTATCGGCGCTATTTCGGTTCGGCGGTCACGGGATCGAAGGTGATTTCGACTTTCGCCTTGTCGGCGGTGTAATAGGTGACGGTGTACCCTTCCTTGTCCCAGTCGACCTCCTTCACATAGCGAAAGCCGTCGCGCTGCTCGACCTTGGCGATGATTGCCGACAGTTTCTGGGCATTCGTCGGCGGCAGTGGGCTGTCATCCGCGGCAAAGGCCGTCGAGCCGGCCAGAAGAACGACGACACCGGTCGCCAGAACAAGATTTCGCATGATTACCCTCATTTCACGTTGGCATGAACCGCACCGGAAACTCGCAGGCAGCACAGTTTGTTCCGAGAGCTGACATCGCGCAGCTTCCGTCAAGCCCTGGATCGCCGCGCTCAGAGCGACGGCACGCCAATATTTGCGCCAACCGCCGGCCAACCATGAGTGCTGCCACGGCCCGCGCTGGACAACCCGATGGTGGTAGAGCTTTGCCCAAGACCCTGCTAGACTTCTGGTCCTGGCGGGGTGGCATGGCGCGCCAACCCCGCCGGAATCTTCATCTCTCAGCGCGCGGCGAAGTGTTTCAGGAACGGGTCGTCGCCTGTGCTGGACCAGAACCAGAAAGGGAGCGGGGGCTCGAACATGGCTGTACGGAACTACACCCGTCAGCTGGCGACAATCATTTCTATCGATGCCGTCGGGTTCTCCCGGCTGATGGGCATCGACGACGAGTCTGCTGTCGCGGCATTCGAGGAACGGCGCGACATCATCGCCGACAGCTGTGGCACATTTGGCGGCCGCACGTTCGGCGACGCCGGCGACAGCATCATGGCCGAGTTCGGCAATCCGATCGAGGCGTTGCGCGCGGCCTTTGATTTCCAGGGCCGCATCGTCGCCCTCAACGCCGAGGTTGCCGACGACATGCGCATGCCGTTTCGGGCCGGCATCAACACCGGCGACGTCATCGTGCGTGGTGGACGCCTCTACGGCGACGACGTCAACATCGCCGCGAGAATCCAGGAATTCGCGCCGGGCGACGGTCTCGCCGTTTCGGAGACGACCTGGCACCATGTGAAGGACAAGACGGCGGCCGAATTCACCGATCTCGGCGAATTCATGCTGAAGAACATCGCCTTGCCGGTGCGCGTTCTGATCGCCGGCCGCAGTGGCAACGGATCCTCGCCGGCGGCGTCGTTCGCCGCCATTCCCCAGGCCAATGCGCAGCAGAAGCTGTCGTCCAAGGGGCCGCCGGCGATCGCCGTCCTGCCCTTCCACGCCGATGGCGGCGAGCATGAAATCGGCTACATGGCCGACGGCATCGCCGAGGACATCATCTATGGTCTTTCCAACACCAGATGGCTCTCGGTCATCGCCAAGGGCTCCAGCTTCCAGTTCCGCGACGACACGCTGGGCACGCGGGTGATCGGCAACGCGCTCGGCGCGCGCTACATCGTCAGCGGCACGCTGATGCGCAATGGTGGCCAGATCCGCCTCAACACCTCGCTGGCCGACGCGTCCAACGGGCGGCTGGTGTGGTCGCAGCGCTTCGATCGCGATCTGGTCGACATCTTCAACCTGCGCGACCAGATCGGCGCTGAGATCGTTTCGATCCTCGACAAGGAGGTCGACCGGGCGGAACAGGCACGCACCTTCCAGGTTCCCTGGGAAAGCCTGGAGACCTGGCAACTGGTGCGACGGGGCCGCTGGCACATGAACCGGCGCACCCGCGGCGACACCGAAACCGCACTCGAGTTCTTCCAGAAGGCCTACCGCGAGGACGCCAACTCGAGCGCCGTGCTCAACGAACTGGCGTGGTGGTATTTCTGGCGGGCATGGCTGCGTTTCGGCGACAGCGACGATTTGAACAAGGTCGAGCAGTTTGCCCGCAAGGCGTTGCTGGTGGACAGCCTGGATGCGCGCCCGCACGCCCATCTCGGCGCCGTCGACATCATGCGCGGCGAACCGCGGTCGGCCGTCGACCATCTCGAGGAAGCGATCCACATCAATCCGAGCTTTGCCTTCGCGCGCTCGGCCATGGGCAGCGCCCAGCTGCTGCTCGGCAATGCCGCGACCGCGATACCGTTCTTTCTCGATACCGAGCGATTGAGCCCGTTCGACCTCTACCGCTTCCACAATCTGGGGGAACTGACGGCGGCCTATTGTTTGGTCGAGAACTGGCCGGCGGCGATCGCTGCCGCTGACCGCTCGCTCAACCTGTCTCCCGGCTATTTCTATTCCAGGTTCCTGAAGATCGGCGCGCTGATGCGAAGCGGCCGGCCGGAACAGGCGCGGCGCGAGATGACCATTTTCACCACCCGGCATCCCGATTTTTCAGAACAGCGTGTGCGCTGGATACCGTTCACCGACAAGGCCGCGAACGAGTTCCTCGTCGCCAATTTCCAACTGGCCAAATGAACATGGCGTCAGTGCTGGCTGGAACATGGACCAACTGTGAAAAGATTCACATACGTGCAGCCGATGCAAACCTAGGCGTTGAACGGCCGGCATCGCAATGACGTGGATGGCCGGGGGGCTTGAACGCGCATGACCAAACTGAAGTATTTCGACGCTATTCGCGCGGCCCAGAAAAACCAGCGCCCGCTGTCGGAAATGCCGCCCTTCGATCTCGGCCGGATCCGGAAGACAGGGCTGATTGCGCGCGTCGTCGGGTCTCTGGCCGAAGACCCCCGCTGGGCGCTTTCCTTGTTGCGGCGTTTCCGGCCGACCGGCAAACTTTTCGGCGTTCTCGTGGTCACCAAGAACGCCGATGTCCGCGACATATTGGAGCGCGGCGACGAATTCCAGACCCCATACGGCCCGGAAATGACCGAGCTTGCCCGGGGATCCAACTTCATCCTCGGCATGCAGGACGGCGCCGACTACCGGCGCATGAAATCGTCGGTGCTGAGTGCATTCCCGCCGGCCGAGGTCGAAGCCGCCGTCAGGCCGATCGCGGCGCGTCATTCGCAAGAGATCATGACGCGCGCCAGCCCCGGCTTCGATGCGATCTCCAGGTTGATGAAGATCGTCCCGGTGCACATCTGTCGAGATTATTTCGGCGTCGAGATCGACGATGAATCCGAATTCGCCGACTGGGCGATCGCGCTGAGTGCGCTGTTCTTTTCGGACCCGACGGCGAGCCCCGTCATGCGCGAACTCGCGGTGGTGGCGGGCGACCGTCTTCTCAAAGTCATCGATCGCTCCATCCAGTCGGCCAGGGACCGGGGCTTGAAGGCCGAGCAACCGCTGGCGAGGCTGGTTGTCCAGATGGATCAGGGCCGCCTGTCGCGGGACGACCTCAATTCGATCATGCTGGGCATGATCGCCGGCTTCGTCCCGACCAATGTGCTGGCCGCCGGCAATTGCCTCGACGTGATCCTGTCGCGGCCCGACGCACGGCAGGCTATCGATGCGGCATTGGCCGAAAACGATACCGCCAAGCTCGACAGGGCCGTCCTTGAAGCCATGCGCTTCAAGCCGATCTGGGTCGGCCCCTGGCGCTACACGGCCCGCGACGCGATCATCGGCAAGGGTACGCGCCGCGAGCGCCTGGTGAAGGCCGGCACGGTGGTGATGCCGGCGACGCTGTCGGCGATGTTCGATGCCGACGCCGTGCAGAACCCGGACCAGTTCGACACATCGCGCCCGTATCGCGACTACATGGTGTTCGGCCACGGTATTCATCAGTGCATCGGCGCCGAGATTGCCAGGATCCAGATCGGCGAAAGCCTGCGCGCCCTGTTCCAGAAGCAGGGCGTGCGCCGCATGCCCGGCAAGGCCGGGCGGATGACCCGCATCGGCGCCTATCCCGAAACCCTCAAGGTCGATTTCGAACGGGCAGAACTCTGCCGCACCGTAACGCAGTCTATGGTGACGGTGGTCTGCTCGGTCACCCGATCCGCGTCGCTGGATGCTGTCCGCGACAAGGTTGCCAGCCTCGGCAACCCGGCCGTCGAAGATATCCGCACCGCGCTCGATATTGCCGGCACCGTCCACTTCACCAGCCTGACCGTGGTCGGCACCGGCGAGATCAGCGCTGATTCCGGTCAGGAAAAAGGAGCTCTGGTTCTCGAGATGTCCGGTGACGGCAGCATCGACGATGTCATCGATGCGGTCACGCACGCCATCGGGCACCGGCTGCGGCCGATCTTCAAGGATGTCTGCGATCTGCCCGATGGCGGCGCATTGAACGATTTCCTGCGCAAGCACAATGTCGACATATCGCCGTCCTTCGGCAGCAATGCCGGACTGGTGTTTTCGGGCACGCCGGGGCACTCGGTCCAGCGTATCAAGGCCGAGCAGCAGCTTTTCGAAGCCGTGCGCGACATCGTCGAGCGGCCACGCAAAGGCGCCGGCAACGCTCCTGCCGTGCTCGCTGAAGTTCGCCAGCATGTCCAGTCATTAGAGACGTTTGCCTGGGCGTTCGAGCCGGCCGAGAGCCTGCTGGAAAAGCCGCCGGGTCATTGGGGCCGTGCTCTGATGACGACGTTGCTGGTACCACCGGTCTTCGTCACGGTGGCGATCATCTGGGCTGCTTGCTGGTACATGACCTACAGTGTGGTGTTCGGCAGATCTATCGACATCAGTTCCCAGGAAATCTCCTTCACCGCTATAGCCGTGGCAATCACCTCACTTCTGTTGTCGGGACTTGGAGTGTTGGTGGCAGCGGCGCTGCTGGCGTTTTCGTGCTTGCTGGCGCTGCGACGCCGCGAGGACAGGGATCGGCCGGAAAGCACATCGATCGGCATATCTGAATTGAACGCGATACTCGTCAAGGAGGGCCACGCGGCACAGAACCATCTGACTGCGATTTCGACGATGAAGGCCGGCATTCTGCGGCGGCTGGCGCTCAGGTTTTCTTTCTACCTGATCTCGATAGCTGCCCAGAAGGTATTCAAGCCAGGCTTCCTCAACACCATCAACACCATCCATTTCGCCCGCTGGATACTGCTGCCCGGCTCCAACCGATTGATGTTCTTCTCCAACTACGGCGGCAGCTGGGAAAGCTATCTTGAGGACTTCATCGCCAAGGCGTCCGCTGGCCTGACCGGCGTGTGGAGCAACACCGTGGGCTATCCACGCACACGATGGCTGTTCCTGGACGGCGCGCGCGACGGCGATCGTTTCAAGCGCTGGGCGCGGCGCCAGCAGGTGCCGACCCTGTTCTGGTACTCCGCCTATCCCCAAATCAACACAGAGCGCATCCGGATCAATTCCCGGGTCAGGCGCGGCATTGCTTCCGCCGTCGGCAACGAGGCGCGCGACTGGCTGAGCTTGTTCGGTTCGCTACGGCGCCCGGCGAGCGAAACAACCACCGTTCAAAAGACCACTTCGCTGCTGGCCAATATCAGCTCTGCCTTTCCGGCGCCTCTCGAGCAGCAGCTGGAAACCGGCGAGATCCAGTCCATCTTCTTCGGCCCGCTCGGCCCGCTCGCTTATTCGCATATGCTTGCGATCCGGGTGCCGGACAAGTTGCCGGCGCCCAAGCGCAGAGCCTGGCTCGATTTCGTTGTCGAGCAGACGAGTTTCGGCGAAGGCAGGCCCGCCGGGCGCGCTATGATAGTCGCCTTTGGTCCCGGTGGCCTGCGGCAGTTTGGGCTCGACGAGGGTGTGGAGGGCGATCCACTGGAAACATTTCCGATCGCCTTTCGCCATGGCATGGGCAATCCCGAGCGTGGGCGCATACTGGACGACCGAGGCCGCGACGGCCCGGACGAATGGGAGTGGGGGTCGTTGGAGAACCCTGTGGACCTGGTCATCGTCTGCTATGCTGAAGACCCGGGACGGTTGAAGACCGAGATTGCCACCGTGAGACGAAAGACGACCGGTGCAGGCATGAAGGTCGTCGCCGAACTGCCGCTCGCCGTAAACCGGGGTCCGACCGACACGAAGACGAAATCGTCCGACGGGGCAAAGCGTGACGATCGGTCGGAACGTGGGCCAGCCTACGAGCATTTCGGTTTCGCGGACGGGATTTCGCAGCCGATTGTCCGGGGCACGACCCGCGCCAGCAGGGGCGCCGCGCCCATGCATCTGGTCGCGCCCGGCGAGTTCCTGTTCGGCTATCGTGATGAGCATGGGTTCTATCCAGCCTCGCCCTCGGTAAGCGCATCACGCGATCGGACCGGAATCCTTTCTCAGGTGCGCCGTAGCCGGCTGATTCCGGGCCTGCCGCCACCGCCGCGCGATTTCGGGCGCAACGGTTCATTCCTGGTTATTCGCCAGTTCGAGCAGCACGTCGACGTCTTCAACAACTACTGCAAAAAGGCTGCAGCCTTGGTCGCGAGCCAACTCGGCAACCAAGCCATCACGCAAGACTGGATTGCCGCCAAGATGCTCGGCCGCTGGCAGAACGGTAGCTCGCTGGTGCGCAACCCCGATCATCCGGGACGCGTCATCGACAACAACTTCGCGGCTGGCGCCGAGGATCCGCAAGGCCATCGCTGCCCGCTTGGTGCCCACATTCGCCGTTCCAACCCACGCGACTCGCTGGGTGAGGACCGCGATACGCAGATCAATATCGGCAAGCGCCATCGTATCCTGCGGGTCGGCCGTACCTATGAGAAGCAGGACGGCAAGAATGGCAAGGTCGAAAAAGGGCTGCTGTTCATGTGCCTCAACGCCGACATAGAGCGCCAGTACGAATTCATTCAGCAGACCTGGGTTTCGTCGGCCACGTTCCAGGGCCTCGTCGCTGAAAAGGACCCGACGATTGGTTCGCGCAGCGGTGATGGCAGGTTCACCATTCCGTCATGGGAAAAGGTCACGACGCTCCGTGACATGCCGCAATTCGTCACCACCAAGGGTGGTGGATACTTCTTCATGCCCAGCCGCTCGGCGCTGCGCTACCTGATTTCGCGGCTCTGAGTCTTGGCCGGGGCTGATTCGGGATCGGCGTCAGTCGTCGTCCTGCGATTCGGCGATATGGCGCAGCGCCCCGGTGTCGGTGATGCGCAGGCCGCCGCGTTTGATGGCAATGAACGAGCGGTTGCGCCAGTCGTTGAGCGTCTTGTTGACGGACTCGCGCGTGGCGCCGAGGAACTCTCCGAGTTCCGATTGCGAGATCGGGATCCAGCCGGCGCTGTCGGCCATCACCTTGGCCAGGAAGACCAGGCGTTTGGCGAGCCTCGCCTCGATGCCGAAGAAGGCCTGGTCGCCGAGTTCGCCGCTGACCCAGCGCAGCCGGGCGCACAGAAGTTCGATCATCGCGCGTGCCAGCGGTGGATTTCTCTCAATGCGATCAAAGAGTTGTGTCCTGCTGAGCGAAACCAGCTCGCAAGCGGTCAGGCAGATTGCGGTGGCGGTGCGTGGCCGCCCGTCAAGCGCGCCGATCTCGCCGACGAGGCTGCGCGACAGCTCGATATTGGCCACCAGCTTCTGCCCGCCAGGCGAATAGATCGAGATTTCCACCGTGCCGCTCATCACCCCGTAGATCCGGTCGGCGGCATCTTCCTGGACGAACAGATGCTGGCCGGCGGCGTAGCGCTCGACCTTGCAGCCGCTGAACAGGATATCGAACAGCTTTGGATCGATGCGTGCCAGGCGCGGCAGATCGTTTCTGTCGTTTGGGCCGCCAAAAGCCATGTTCCAAATTCCCAATTGCCGCAATCGGCGAAGTTTAAGGGCCGAAGTCTAAGGCAAGAGTGCACCGCGTCAAAGGCCGGCGTTCATCCCTTGCGATTACGCCTTGTAAAGGCTTGGCGCAGTGGTCGCGCCCAGTGCCTGGCTCGTGCCGGGCGGAAAGCCGCCTGCACGCGCGGCGAGAGGAGCCGCGCGTGCAGGCGCCAACTGATAAAAATGGATAGGTGATAAAATTTCTGTAAAACCGAGCGGCCGCAATGGCCCTTCCACCCGTTGCGATAGGTGGGCGCAAACAGCGTGAGCGTCTGTGACGGAGATCACATACGGCATCGCTGAAATAATGCGAGCGTCATACATCGCGCGAGCGACTGCGGCAAAGAGACATGCCGACGTTGCACTCCGGTCATCTTCGACGCGAGTTGATTTGTTTCCTTGCCTGCCAATCAGAATTGCACCAGTCTAAAATGGGGCAATACAGTTCTTTACTTCGACAGAACCTTTGAGGGCGACTATGCCGGTCAGCAGAGAGCAGCGAATCCGTCAATATCTCGATCTCGTCACCGGGGGCGAGGGGACTGAATCGGTCCTCGGCAACATGGAGACGATGGCAGGCGGCGGCCTGGAATCCCTTGCGCCTGCGGAAGCCGGCAAGACGGAGGCGGCGTTTGAATCGGCGCGCGCTGGCCTGGAGAGCCTCGCGCGGGGCGCCGAAGTCGCGCCCGAGCAGCTTTCCGATCTGGAAGCCATAATCATCCCGGAGTTGCGGCCGGTCTATGACATCAAGGATGGCACCTTTACGACGCTGACTTTCGACGGCGCTCCGACACCTGGCCATTCGCTGTGGACGAAGCTTACCAGCGAGGCCGCATTGAAGCAGCGCATCGAAGCCGCCCTGCCGGCGATCGGGCGTATCGAACTGTTGTGGAACACCAATATCCCTTACGGCGGCACGGGCTTCGTCGTCGGCCGCAACCTGTTGATGACCAATCGTCATGTGGCGCAGATATTTGCGGACGGCCTTGGCGACCGCAATCTGCAATTCATCAACGGCCGCGCCGCCGGCATCGACTTCAAGCGCGATTCGGCGGCGGGAAACGTCTTCAAGATCCGCAATGTCCGGATGATCCATCCCTATTGGGACATGGCGATCCTCGAAGTCGAAGGCCTGCCCGACAACATCACGCCGCTGTCGCTCGCGGTCGCCGACGCGCGCGATATGCTGCGCCAGGAAGTCGTCGCCATCGGCTATCCCGCGTTCGACAATCGCAACGCGGTCGATGTCCAGAACGAGCTCATGCGCAATCGTTTCCAGGTCAAGCGCCTGCAACCGGGCATGCTGCAGGGCGGCTTCGATACGGAGAGTTTCGGCAAGATCGTCAGCGCGGCGACACATGATTGCTCGACCACTGGCGGCAACTCCGGCACCGCCATGATCAACCTCGCCACCGGCGAGGTCGTGGCGCTGCATTTCGCCGGCCGCTATCTCGAGCGTAACTACGCCGTGCCGACCGGCGCGCTGGCCAAGGACCAGCGTGTCGTCGACCTCGGCCTCAATTTCGCCGGCGCCGCCAGCGGCGGCCCCAACGATTGGGGCGCATGGTGGAACAAGACGGACAGTGGGTCGCCGGCCGAGGGCGTAAACCTGGTTGAAGCCGGCGGCGTCAAGCAGATCCCGGGCGTCGCCACCCAGACGCCTTCATCGGCAGGCGTCGTCGTTTCGCCAGGCGGCAGCGTCACCTTCGAAGTGCCGTTGCGCATCACCGTCTCGCTCGGCGCAACGCCTGCCCATGAAGCGGTCACCGAATCGGTCGAACTGGAAGCGGCCAAGCCGACCCCTCCAGGCGGCGCATTCGTTCCCAAAACGGTTGCCGACTATGCCGGCTATAAGGGCTACGACGAGAAATTTCTCTCTGGCGGCACCAAACTCGCGCCGGTCGTTGTGCCCATGCCTGAGGCCACCGACCTCTCCGTGCTGGCGCCGCTCAAGGCCGGCGGCACGCAACTCGACTACCAGAATTTTTCGCTCAAGATGCACGCCAAGCGGCGGCTGGCGCTGTTCACCGCCTCCAACGTCACCGAGGAGAGCAATCTGCGCGAGCCGGAAAAGGGCCGCAACTATTCGCGCGGCGGCCTGTTCAGCGAGCGCTGGTTTCCGGATCTGCGGCTCGACGACAAGTACCAGATCCCCGACGTCTTCTACACCCAGGATCAGGGCGCCTTCGACAAGGGTCATATCGTCAGGCGCGATGACGTGGCCTGGGGCAGCACCTTCGAGCTGCTGCTCAGGGGCAATGTCTGCTCCTTCCATGTCACCAACTGCTCGCCCCAGGTCGAAGGCTACAACCGCTCCGACAGCGGCGAGAAGAACTGGGGCGATCTTGAGAACCACGTCCTGTCGGAGGCGGCGAGCGAGCGGCTTTGCGTCTTCGCCGGGCCGGTCCTCGCCAAAGACGACCGGACCTTTGCCGGCAAGGGTCCCAAAGGCACCAGTCTTCGCGCCCCGGTGCCGCGCCGCTTCTGGAAGGTGGTGGTCGCCCGCGTCAGTGACGGCATCGCCAGTTACGGCTTCGTGCTCGAACAGGATCTGTCGGACACGCAGCTGGAGTTTGCCGTCTCCGACGAGTTCATCGGCGCAATGTACCCGCTCTCCGAAATCTCCGAAATGACCGGCGTCAGCTTCGACCAATCGTTGATCGATGCCGACCAGTACGAAACGGTTCGCGGCACCGAAATTGCGATGCGGGCGGGATCACGCAAGCGGAAGAAGAAGGCTTAGGGTCGGAGGGAATCCCATGACCGAATGGACGCAATCCGAACTGAACAGTCTCAACCGCATCCTCGCCAACCTCTACCCGATGATCGGCGACGGCGTGCGTGTTGCCAAAGGTGTCGGTCTTTCGACGGCCCAGATCGCCTTTGACAACAAGGCGATCAACAACTGGTTTGCGATTGTCCAGCGCGCAAAGCAGGAGACCAGGGCCGACGACCTCGTCGCCTTTGCACTCGAAGAGAATCCCGGCGACCAGGCACTGCTGCAGGCAAAGCAGCACGCCCCGCCTCCGCCGGTCGAAGGCCCCGCGACCGCCAATTGGAGCGGCGCGACGGCGCCGGCCCAGCTCGAAAAAATCCTTGGCGACAAGAGTACGCTGGTGCCGATCAGCTATATGGAACTTGGCCTCATCAGGGCAAGATCGGTGGTGCGCATCAAGCGTGCGGATGGCAGCTCCGGCACCGGCTTCATGACCACCGGCGGGATACTGATCACCAACAACCATGTCTTGCCTGACGGCGCTTCATTGGCGGGCACGGTGGTCCAGTTCAACTATCAGCGCACCGTTGCCGGGCTCGACGCGCCGCTCGACCAGTTCGACATCGACATCGCCGTGCCTCTTCGTACCTCCAAGGACAATGATTGGTCCGCCGTCCGCATCAAGGGCGATGCCTCCAAATGGGGCGAGTTGGAATTGAAACCCATGACCGTCAAGGCCGGCGACCATGTCAACATCATCCAGCATCCCGGCGGTGCGCAGAAACAGATTTCGTTCGTCGCCAATGTCGTGGCCTTCGTCGGCGGCGGCCGCGTCCAGTATCTCACCGACACACTGCCGGGTTCGTCGGGCTCGCCGGTCTTCGACACCGACTGGAACCTGATTGCGCTGCATCACAGCGGAGGCTGGCTCACCGAGCCCAACGCGCCTACCAAAAGCACATATTATCGCAACGAAGGCATTGCGATCGACACCATCATCCAAGACCTCGCGGCCAAGCCTGTGTAGATGGTGAGCTATGCAGACCGATGGCGCAGCTCGATGCGCGGCGATTTGGGACTACGGCATGTAAATTTTTTCGGATGTGACGGTTTATAACGCCACACACCAAACACCAGGGAGTTCAGAGATCAGCGCCTATTTCGACCTCAGGCTTCAACTGGCTGATCTCTACCCATTGCCTCCCGATTGGTTGCAGGTAACCAAGGACGCTGGGATCGTCGCTGGCGCCATCAACCTCCAGGGCGCGGCGCTCACAGTCTGGTTCAACATCCTCGACTATGCCTTGACCAAGAAGCTGTCGCAGCCGCTGATGAACACTGTCGTTCGGCAAAATCCGCAATGCGCCGCAATATGCAAAGCCTATCTGGATGAACTTGCCGCGGGCGAGAAACCGACGCCCGAACTGCCTGGCCTGACCACCGACGATCGGGTCAACACCGCGCTCGCAGGCTTCAACGCCGTCAACCAGCAGCCCAAGGACATTCAGGCGCAACTCGCCGCTGGCGATGGCCTCACCACCGTCGCCAGCCAGATCGATGTCCTCAAGACCTACAAGGACCTGCATGACCACCTGCAAAGCTTCCAATATGGCATCGGCAGCTTCCAGACCTTGCTGGTCGCCGCCCGCGACATGGGGGCCGACCTGGAACAGGTCCGCGTCCTGCGCAATTTCCTCAAAATATTGAAGCTCTTCTGTGTCTCGATCGGAGAGTCGGTCATGGAGCTGCCGGCGGGGCCGGCGCTTCACGATATCGAGCAGGCCTGGCTCGACGACCTCAAGGCGGCTGCGATCAAGTTGCAGGCTGCCATCGATAACAAGTCTCCGGACGCCTACGACGCGCTGTTTGACGTGCGCACCGTGCTGCGCGTCGTGCCTTCGCGGCTCAACCAGCAGATTTTCGTTACCGCGAAGAATCTGCCGTTCGGGCTTCTTGCCACCGGTCTCGACACGATAGCCGGCAAGCTTCCAGCAGGTGCCCCGGATGTTCCTTTGATAAAGGCTGCGCATGATGCGATCATGGTGCTGTCGTCGACCATCTATGCGCGCGTCGTCGAGCATAAGCTCTGGCAGGACGTCGACAACAAGCTGGCCAGCCTCACCGACATGATCGAGCCGATAGAAGAGGGCGCCGCGGCGGACAAGTCGCTGCCGTTCCAGTTTTCGCCGCTGTGGCGAAACCTGGAAGTGAAGGTCAAGGTTCTTGCCGATCTCGATCCCAATGGCGCCTGGCGAACGACGCTCGTCGACTACTCCACCGACGTCAACGACCAGCTATCGCGCGAGACCGTCGATACCGCCTTCATTCTTGCCTTCGAAGCCTATCGGGACGAGGCCCAGCAACGCTTCGTCCAGGTCGATCTGGCGCTGAAAACGGAATGCGCCTCGATCGTCCGCGTCAGCACGCCTTTGCATAAGATCATTGAGGACCTGGGGCCATGAGCGATGAACTTGCGACAGGCACGGAGACCGAAACTCCGGCCGATTTTATTTCGCTGAGCGACATCCGGATCGCACATCTCGAGCTGATGCGCATCGCCAGCAGCAATGAAGCCGTCGACCCATCGATGAGCCGCAGCGACAAGGCCGGCGCCGAGACGACGGAAGCCAGCATCGACAACACGGCCCCCGATGCGCAGGCCATCCGCGACTTCCTGGCCAAGGCACGGCGCGCCGGCAGCACCATCGCGCGGGAATCCGACCGGCGCGCGGCGCAGCGCATACTCGATTATTGGTCCGCCGAACTGGTCACGCGGCCGGGCATCACCTCAGCCGACGTCAGCCCGGCGCGGCTCGCGTCTTTCGCAGGTGGCGGTGGGCTCGAAACAACAGAGCCAATTGCCGTCGCGGTTGACTCCGAATCGGCATCGCGTGAAATCAACGATTCAGGAACGGTCGCCATCGCCGTTCCTGAATCAATGGCCGTCGCGACCAAAGACGGTGCCGAATCCGGCGACGGCTTCGCATCGGACGACGAACTGAGTTCGGACGAGCTGACCGAGCGCTTTCGCATTCGCGTGGCCGCCCAGGCGCGGCAATGGAAGAACACCGGCTATCCCGGCTATCTCCTGCGCGGCGAAGCGCTGAAGGAGGCGGCGGAGCTGCCGCAGGGGCCGGACATCGCCGAGTTCGTCGAGGCGAGCGCCAAGGCGGAGACCGACAGCCAGAAGCAGCGCGATCGCAGCAAGAATATATTGATCGCGCTGTTTGCCATCCTGGCCGCGATCCTTGGGGCAACCACCTATTTCGCCTACGTCCAGAGAAATGACGCTGTTGACGCGCGCAAGGATGCCGAGACGACGGCGAGTGAGGTCGCAAAGCTCAATGGAAAGCTTTCCACCGCCCTTGAAAAGACGGAAGACGCACGCCAGCGAGCCGAGGCTGCACTTGCCGTTGCCGAGAAGAAGGCGGAAGACGCCGCCAAGACGCTGGCCGAGCAGCAAGCCACGCAGGCCACTTTGCGATCCGCGATCTTGCTTGTGGTCGAACAGCTCAAACTCGGCAGCGTGTCCCTGGACAAGTTGGCGCCCGATTTGCGACAGGGGGTGCTGGTCGAGCTGGCCGGGCAGGTCAAAAGCGGCGAGGTCGCGCTCGACCAATTGCCGGCGCCGCTGCGCGCCGCGCTTGAACCGCTGCTTGGCAAAGACATAGACAAACAGCCTAACGTTCTTTCGGGATACAAGGTCGATTTCATAGGGGCCACGATCGGCTTGCCCAGGATAACCGACGACCTGGCCAACGACGCCGTGGCGCCGCCGCTTGATTACATCAACTACTCGCTGGTCATGGGCCGAACTCATCGCATGGCCATCTATTCGGCCGTCAACCTGGATCGGTCGCAGAGGTTGCCGCTGCAATTCACCGCCAGCAGACTGAAACCCGACAGCCGATTGTCGGTCGACTACCAGCCTCGTCCCAACTGGTACTTTCGCGCGGACCGGCCCTGGCTGGCGGCGCGATTTGCAAGTGCCAGCGACATCGCCTGGGGTCCGGAGTTCGCCGGCGATCCGGCAACGGCGGCGCTCAAGCTGGCGCAGTATGCCTCTTTCCTGCCAAACACGATGCCGCAGCCGCGTACTTTCTACGGCAGCCGATGGGTGCCGCTCGAAAACTGGGTTCGCTCGCAGCACAATCCGCTCGCCAATCGGGTGACCATCTTCAGTGGTCCTGTCTTCCGGCCCGCGGACCAGCCGGTCGACGGCGTGCCGGTCCCTTATGCCTATTGGAAGCTCGCGGTGTCCTCGGTGTCGGCGGCCGTGAAGGGAGAGGTGAGGGAGCCGGAATTTGAGGTCGATGCGTTCTTCATTCCAGCCGACGCTACGGGGGCGTTCAACGTCGAGCAGTATCGGCTCCCGGTTGCCGAGCTTGAAAGGCTCACGAGCCTCAATTTCGACCCTCTCATCGAATGGACGGATTCACTGAAGAACCGCGGCCCCAATGGAACCGCGGCCGACGAACTGGCGGCTCGCGTCAAGCTGCTCGACGGCGCAAATGATGCACTGCGCGGTGACCTGATTGCCGTCCTCGAAGACGCAGACCTTCCGGTGGTCGAACGGCAGAAGATCGTCGCGGCTCTCGTCGAGATGGCCGGCCTGCAAAGCATAAGCGGGCTGACACCGGCGGGGCGCCGCAACGTGCTTGAGACCCTGCTTGGGGTACCGCCTGAATTGTGGGAACGCCCGGACTGGCTGGCTGTGTTTGCCGGCGCGCGCCGGGCGGTTGCCGATCTCGCCCTTTCGGCAGCCGACGGCCAGACTGTTATCGGTGAGCAGGATCGCAACGCACTCAACACGCTGAAGGACCGGCTGCGTATCCAGCAGAGCCCACAGACGGTTTACGTCCAGTTCGCCGGCATGGCGCGCGAGGACGCCGGGGCGCTTTCCGCAAAAATGCGGGCCTTGGGCTGGGGCATTCCAAACCCTGGCGAAGAACGTGTCGCCGCTGCCGCCGGCAAGAACGAAGTTCGCTACAACCCCTACAACGACGCCGACCGTGGCGCCGCCCAACTGCTGGCCGCCGACCTCACGGTTGCCGCTGGCCGACTGGTGACAGCCCGTGCGGTGCCGATCATCAAGGCCAACACATTGGAGATATGGACCAGCATATAGAAACACTGAAGGCCCGAGCGGGGCGAAGACAAGGGCGCGTAAAAAAGCCGCGATGCGCCGCTCACTATCGTCGCGACAAATACGGGCTGTTCTCACTCCAGAGGTTTTTACATGCGCACGCGTCACGCCGTCATGCTTGCACTTTCCGCGCTTTGCATTCCAGCCGTCTCCATGCCGCTGCAGAAAGCCAACGCGCTGGAGCCTGAAAAATACACGGTCTATTGCGCCAACGATCACATCGAGGTTTCGTTCTGGGATCTCGAGCAGATGAAGGTGCGCAACGGCTCCGATGTCTGCCAGTTCCAGAGCTACACGAGCTACTCAAGCGCCTTGAACTTCGCGCAGAAGAATTTTGGTGGGGAAGGGGCGAGTTGCAGCTGCTAGGAGTGCTGGCTTGGAGTGCGCTGTTCAGGGAAAGAAAATGGTGGGCGATGCAGGGATTGAACCTGCGACCCCACCCGTGTGAAGGGTGTGCTCTCCCGCTGAGCTAATCGCCCGCTCGTTGCCCGAAGGCCAAGCGAGCCGCGATATAAGGGAGGCAGGGTTGTGAAGTCAAGGCGATGCGCCGGCCTTCTGTGCCTGAAATAGGCGAGGGCAGGCGCTGCCGCGCAATCGCCCGTTTCGCTCAGCAGGCCGCAGCTGCAATCAGCCGTTCCGCCAGGTCGAGCGTCAGCGCGTCGAAATGCGAAATCACCGCCGACGGCTCGAATTCTCTGACATGGCGGTCGGTGTAGCCGAAATCGACGGCGACCACCGGAATGCCGGCTGCCTTGGCGGTGTCGATGTCGGTCTGCGAATCGCCGACCATCAGCGCATGATGCGGATCGCCGCCGGCGAGCCGGATGGTCTCGGTCAGATGGCGCGGGTCGGGCTTGCGGAAGGCGAACGTGTCCTGGCCGGCGATCGCGGCGAAATGCTTTGTCAGGCCGAGCGCCCCGATCAGCGCTTTCGAATTCGCCTCATATTTGTTGGTGCAGATGGCGAGCAGATAGCCGGCCTTCTCGAAGCGGGCGATGGCTTCGACGACACCGGGGTAGGGGCGCGACTTGCCGGGGATGTTGAGTGTGTAGTGGTCGAGGAACACCTTCAGCAGCCTGTCGTGCTCCTCCACCGCCAGCGACTTCTGCTGCGCGGTATGCGCGCGCTCGATCATCACCCGTCCGCCCTGGCCGACAAAACGCCGGAAGCCGGCCTCGTCGACAGCGGCAAGCTCGCTGGCGGCAAGGCTGTGGTTGAGGCTGTCGAGCAGGTCCGGCGCCGTGTCGATCAGCGTCCCGTCGAGGTCGAACACGATGATCGGTTGGGTCATGGCCTGTCCTGTGGCTGATGCATTGCAGGCAGGCGATAGCGGCTGCGCTTCTTTCAGGCAAGCCGGTGCGAGCCAAAGTCTTTGACCCTGCGGGCAAAAGTGCTAGGAGCGCGCATCCAGAAAAATCAGAACCAAGCCAAATCCCCGGGGCGAGCATGGATGCGAGGCAGTTGAAAGTCGAGGCCGCGCGGGCTGCCCTTGCCCATGTCAGCGACGGCATGCGCATCGGCATCGGCACCGGGACGACGGCCGACGAATTCGTGCGGCTGCTGGCCGAAAAGATCGCCACCGGCTTGTCCGTCATCGGCGTGCCGACGTCGGAGCGCACTGCAGCCCTTTGCCGCGAACTTGGCGTGCCGCTGTCGACGCTTGAGGAAACGCCCGAGCTCGACCTTACCGTCGACGGCGCCGACGAGATCGACGCGGCGCTGACGCTGATCAAGGGAGGCGGCGGCGCGCTGCTGCGCGAGAAGATCGTCGCGGCGGCATCTCAGCGCATGATCGTCATTGCCGATCGCTCGAAGATGGTCGACACCCTTGGCCAGTTTCCCTTGCCGATCGAAGTCAACCGGTTCGGCCTGCGCGCCACCGAAATCGCGGTCGCGGCAGCGGCCAAAAGTCTCGGCCTTTCCGGCCCGGTTACATTGAGGATGACGGGGGGCCAGCCTTTTGTTACAGACGGCGGCCATTTTATCCTCGATGCATCTTTTGGCCGCATTCCGGATACAAGAGCGCTTTCGAATGCTCTCCATGCCATTCCTGGTGTGGTCGAGCATGGTCTTTTCATCGGGCTGGCGTCAGCGGCCATCATCGCCGGCGGCGACGGCATCCAAACCGTCCATGCCGCCCGAAAACCAGGGAGTTCTACCGATCATGATGTTGCATAACCGGGTTCGCAATCTTTGCGCCGTTCTGGCGGCTTCGGCCGTTTTCGCCTTCTCCTCCCCGGCGTTCTCGCAGGAGATCACGGAATCGCATCTGAAGGCGGCACGGGCGGCGGTCACGGCAACCCACGCGACCGACTCGTTCGACAACATCCTGCCGCAAGCGGCGGCCTCGCTCGAGCAGCAGCTTATCCAGAAGAACCCTGATATGCAGGAGCTGATCGGCAAGACCGTCAGCGAAAAGGCACTGGCGCTGGCCTCGCGCCGTGCCGATCTGGAGAAGGAAGCAGCGCTCGCCTATGCCAAGGTGTTCTCCGAGAAGGATCTCACCGACATCGCCGCCTTCTACAATTCCGATGCCGGCAAGAAGCTGCTCGACAACGGCCCCTACGTGACGCGCGAACTGGTCAAGGCCGCCGACATCTGGCAGAACGGCCTGGCGCGCGATCTCGCCCAGCAGGTCGGCGAAACGCTGGCAGCCGCCGCGAAGGCCGCTGCCCCGGCCGCGCCTGCGCCGGATAACGCAACTGCCCCCGCCGATGGCGCTGCACCTGCCGACGGCGATGCGCCCGCAGACGGTGACCAGCCGGAAGCGCCGAAGAACTAAGACGTCTGATTTCGCCACCGGCATCCTTGCCGCTGGACCAGAAAGCCCGGTGGAAACCGGGCTTTTCTTTTGGCTTCATGCAGCCTACCTGTCTCAAACATTTCTTGGGGCAAGGAACAGCAGCATGGCCGGCTACGACTACGATCTCTTCGTCATCGGCGGCGGCTCCGGCGGGGTGAGGGCGGCGCGCGTGGCGGCAGCGCTCGGCAAGCGTGTCGGCATCGCCGAGGAATACCGCTATGGCGGCACCTGCGTCATCCGTGGCTGCGTGCCGAAAAAACTCTATGTCTATGCCTCGCAATTTCCCGAGCATTTTGCCGACGCCGCCGGCTATGGCTGGACGGTGCCCGAGGCGAGCTTCGACTGGCCGACGCTGGTCGCCAACAAGGACCGCGAGATTGCCCGTCTGGAAGCGATCTACGAAAAGAACGTGAAAGGCGCCGGCGGCGAGACGTTCCACTCGCGCGCCATGCTGGTCGACCCGCATGTCGTGCATCTCCTGGGCGATGACCGCACCGTCACCGCCGACCAGATCCTGATCGCCACCGGCGGCCGGCCGGCGCCGCACCCGGCGCTGCCCGGTCACGAGCATTGCATCTTTTCCAATGAGGTTTTCGACCTCAAGCAACTGCCGAAGGCGATCATGATCGAGGGCGGCGGCTACATCGCCGTCGAATTCGCCAATATCTTCCGTGGCTTGGGCGTCGACACCACGCTGGTCTATCGCGGCAAGGAGATACTGTCGCGCTTCGACATGGACCTGCGGCGCATGCTGCACGAGACCATGGAAAAGAAGGGGATCAAGATTCTCTGCCACGCCGTGTCGGAATGGGTCCGCAAGCGGCCGGACGGCAGGCTGGATGCGTTGGTCACCGGCGGCAAGGTGCTGACAGTCGACCAGGTCATGCTCGCCATCGGCCGCCTCCCCAACACCGAGAATATGGGCCTGGAAAGCGTCGGCATCGAACTCGGCAAAACCGGCGCCATCGTTGTCGACGAATATTCCCGCACCAACATCGACAACATCTGGGCGATCGGCGACGTCACCAACCGCGTGCAGTTGACACCGGTGGCGATCCACGAGGCCATGTGTTTCATCGAGACCGCATTCAAAGGCAATCCGACCGCGCCCGACCACGACACCATCCCGACCGCCGTCTTCTCACAGCCGGAGATCGGCACCGTCGGGCTGTCCGAGGACGATGCCGTCAAGCGCTACTCCGATATCGAAATCTACCGCGCCACATTCCGGCCGATGCGGCACACGCTGTCGGGCCGCGACGAAAGGATGCTGACGAAGCTGGTGGTCGATGGCGCCACGCGAAAAGTGCTCGGCGCGCACATCCTCGGGCCGGACGCCGGCGAGATGGCGCAGTTGCTCGGCATTCCGCTGAAGGCCGGCGTCACCAAGGATGATTTCGACCGCACCATGGCCGTCCACCCGACGGCAGCGGAGGAACTGGTCACCATGTACAAGCCTACCTACCGCGTGAAGAACGGCGTGCGGGTCGATTGACGCCCGCGCGCTCGATCTTGAAGAACCCCCCATGGCAGCCGCTGTTGCCACCGAGATGGGAGCCTGAAGCTTATTACAACAAAGTGCCGCGCAGGATGACCAGCGCCACCGAGAAATAGATCACCAGGCCGGTGACATCGACCAGCGTGGCGACGAACGGCGCCGAGGCGCTCGCCGGATCGAAGCCGATCCGTTTCAGCGCGAACGGCAGCATCGACCCCGACAGCGAGCCGAAGGTGACGATGCCGACGAGTGCTGCCCCCACGGTCGCCGCGATCAGCGGCCAATGCGGCCCATAATCGTAGAAGCCCATATATTGCCAGAGCGCGATGCGGCAGATGCCGACCACGCCAAGCATGGCGCCGAGCACGAAGCCGGTGGGCAATTCGCGCAACGCCACCCGCCACCAGTCGCGAAGGCCGATCTCGCGCAGCGCCAGCGCGCGAATGACGAGCGAGGTCGCCTGCGAACCGGAATTGCCGCCCGAGCTCATGATCAGCGGGATGAACAGAGTGAGCACGATCGCTTTTTGCAGTTCGCCTTCATAGCTTTGCATGGCATTGGCGGTCAGCATCTCCGAGATGAACAGCGCGCACAGCCAGCCGCCGCGCTTCTTGATCATGGCGAGAAAGCTCATCTTCATGTAGGGCTCGTCGAGCGCCTCCATGCCGCCGAAACGATGCGCGTCCTCGGTCGTCTCCTCGATCATGGTGTCGATGATGTCGTCGATGGTGACGATGCCGAGGATCTTGCCATGGTCGACGACGGGAACCGCGAGCAGGTCATATTTGGAGATCGTCTGCGCCAGTGTCTCGCGATCGGTCAGCGGCTTCACCGTCACCGGGGCGCGATCCGGCGCCACCGACAGGATCGGATCGTCCGGCTCGCCGGTGATCAGCCGGCGCAGGCCGGTCGAGCGCACCAGCACATGCGTGTCTGGATCGACGATGTAGATGGCGTAGACGGTCTCCCGCGTCCGCTCCACCTTGCGGATGTAGTCGAGCGTGCGCCCGACGGACCAGTCCGACGGCACGCTGACGAATTCGGTCGTCATGATCGAGGCGGCGCTGCCTTCGGGATAGCCGAGAATGGAAAGCAGCGTTGCCCGCAGCGGCGGGACCAACCCGCCGAGCAGCTCGGAGCGCGTCGGCTCATCCAGCTCTCGCAGGATATCGGCGGCGCGGTCGACCGACATGGCGGTCAGCAGCTTGCACGCCTTGGCGCGCGGCAGCGCCTCGGCCAGATCGGAGGCGCCGTCGAGTTCAGGCTGGTCGAAGATCTCGACCAGCCGCTCGAACGGCATTTCGCAAAGCAGTTCTATCGCGGTATCGCGAGCTTCCCGGTTCAGGGCCTCGACGACATCGGCGACGTGATCATTGGCAAGGATACGCGCGATAGCGACGGCATCGTCGCCCGCTACGACGGGGGTAAATTCGTTCATGGCTCACTCCTTGCCGTCCGGCGGGACGTGAGCCGTTAGAGGTCACATCGAGGCGGACGGCGGTTGCGTTCGACTACTGTCGCCAGGCATGGCGCGGTGACCTTTCTGCTCGCGGGTTCGAGTTGGAATTCAGCGAGCGGGCGCAACATAGGAGCGCATCTTGGCGAGTCAATCGCGGGAGTGGCGGAATACAGCCGGGAGCCGGCCCAATCGCGAGACTGTGATGATTATTGAAGGGGGAGGGAGCGAGTGCCCCGCCGCCAGTGGCGGAACGCGCTTCGGCGTGGCTGCTATTTCTGCTTCAGCCGGCGTGAAAAACGCATCCATTTGTCCTCGACCGGCCGCGGCTGCGTAAGGATGGTGGTGAGCTCGCGCGGAAGGTTCGGAACAAGCGGCCTCTTGGTGGCGACGCCGTCGGCGATCGCGACCACGCTGTGGTAGAATTCCTCGCCCGAGGCCGAGCGTGGCGCCACCGCCTCGTGCATGATGCTGATCACCGTGACATCGGGACAATTGTCCTTGATGGCCTGGTGGAAGGCGATCTTGCCATCCGGATCGAGCGCGCCGGTCGCTTCGTCGAGGAACAACAGTCCCGGTTGCTGCAGCACGATGCGGGCCACAACCAGCTTCTGCTTCTGGCCGCCGGACAGCAGCTGGTCCCAGATCTTTCCCTCGCGGCTTTCATCGGCCATGTGTTCGATGAAATCGCCAAGGCCGGCCTTGTGCAGGGCTGCCGCGACCTGCGCATCGCCATAGTCGTCCTCGGAGCCGGGCAGGCACACCAGCTGCTTCAGCGACACCTGCTGCAGCTTGACCTCCTGGGCGGCATAGAAGCTCCTCACACCGTCAGGGAAGACGATGGTGCCGCGGCCATAAGGCCACAAGCCGTTGATCGCCTTGATCAGCGAAGTTTTGCCGCAGCCGGATTCGCCCTTGAGGAATGCCCACTCGCCGCGCCGGAAGCGCAGATTGGCAGCACTCAGGAATGGCGTGGCGTCCTCGCCCTGATGCGCCAGTTCGAGCTTCTGGATGGTCAGGCCGAAGACGGGGTTCTGGCTGGCATAGTGGAAGTCGGACTGGCCGGTCTGGCTGTAGAAGTCTTGCGGCTGCTGGACGTTTTCGATGGCGTTCGCCAACTCAATGACGCGCTGGCTGTTGGCCCGCAACGTGGCGAGACTCGGCATGACATGGATGAACCACGAGCACTTGCTGATCAGCGCGTTGACCTGCTCGGAGCCGGTTACATACCCTGTGAAATCAACCTTGTTGTTGATGAAAGGCACAAGGCCCGGAGCAAAAGCGACAATTTTGGCCGCAACAAAATTATAGACCGATTCGAATCCTGAATAGATATTGTTGACAATATTGAACTTCGACCAAGTTCGGTCGATGTCGAGATAGAGCCGACCATGTATTTTCTTCTGGACTTCTTCGCCTCGCGCCGCTGACACATGGAAGCTCCGGCGCAGTAGCGTGAGCAGTTCGCCGCGATAGCTGCCTTCCGCCTTCTGCATCCTGATGTTGAGCCACTCGAGCATTCCGCCAAGTTTGACTGCGATCCAAGTGTTGAACGGCACGTAGATAGCGACCGCTAGAAGAGCGAGCACGACGCTACCGTAGCTGCCGAGGAACTCCAGCCCTTTTACCTCCACGGAGTTTGCAAGCAAAGCTCCCCCCACAAAGTACAGCGAGGTAAAGACGCCGAACACACCCTGTGCAAGCCCCAGGGCGCCACCAGTCATATCTTTAATCGATTCCTGCACGCGCTGATCGATGTTGTCGGGTGCCGGCGTGCCGGCCGAGCCATTCTGGGCGTGGTAGTGCGTGTGGTTGTTATCGAGGAGAGCTTCATTGAAGCGGCCATCCAGCCAGCCGCGCCATTTGCGATGCAGTGTCGCAGAGACAAGGCTTTTGATGGAAGTGATGCCCGCATCCTTGACCACGACCAGCAGTACCAGCAGCCCGGCATTGGTAAGAAGCGATTCAAGCGGCGCAGTATTCGCAGCATCGTGGAAAAAAGCGATGGAGTTTGACAGCTTTCCCATCGCCACCGTGAACCAGACGTCGGCCTTGCTCGATAGAGCAGTTAGCGCCGCGACCACCAAGGTCAGCGCCCAGGCTTCCCTCCACCGGTCCGAGAACCAGTAGGCCCGCATCAGTCCCCAGAAGGTCCGCATCGACGATACTGGCGTCAGGGGCGACGGCCCGGCGGGGGCGTCGCGGTTCCAAAGTGCCGATATTGAACGTCGCGGTCTGTCGACCCGAATCACAATCCCGCCCAAACCTTTTTTAGTTTTGTTACGGATAGTAACACCAATTGATCATTTTCTATGAATTTTATCCCGGCGAATGTGAGGCAGCCCACCCGCCGTTGCGATCGGGCAACAGTTGGTGCTGCGAGACCGCCGTCTTTGGGCCCAATTTGTCCTTTGTTTCAATGTGTTGCGAGAACGTTCAGATGTGCGAATATATTCCCTGAGGGAAGGCTCATACACGGCTTTGTGACCAAAAGGCCTGCCCGTCGGCCGGTTTTCCCACCGCGCGCTAACCGGATCGCCCGAAAAATTGCCGTCCATGATCGCCCCAGGCCGCCCGAATCATCTCACCGGCCATCATGGTTGGGCACGCAAGATCGTCGCTGCTGTAAAGCGACTGTTCATGAGGCGGCACGCGCTTTTTAGCTGCAGTTCAACACCGTTTGACAATCAAGCGCACTGGAATGAACCTTGCCGGGCACTGTCGGCACCAATGCATGTCCGGTCCCTAACAAGGAAGCTCCCCAATGCTTGCACGCGCAGCCGTTCCCGCAATCGTGACGCTCTTTGCCTGGCTGCCTCTTGCGCATGCCGGCAGCCAGACCATTCCGGCAAGCGCCGAAGGGCAAATCGAGTTCAATGCTCCGTCCGGGAACATCGGCTGCATCTACACGCCGAAGGGCGGCACCAGCACCTACGAGCCACAGGATGGCGGTCCGGAACTGAGCTGTTCGCGCGTCGAGCCCAGCTACGTCACCGTGATCCTTGGGCCGAACGGCCCGGCGACATTGATCAAGAATCCGGGCGAGCAGGGCTGCTGCAGCGATGTGGCGAAGCTGGCCTATGGCAACAGCTGGAGCAAAGGGCCGTTTACCTGCCAGTCGTCAACCAAGGGACTGACCTGCACGGGCAGCAACGGCCACGGATTCTTCCTCAGCAAAGCCAAGGTAACGGTGAAATAACCCGAGCATGATCCCGAAAAGTGGTTGCCGGTTTTCTCGGACAAACGGGAACCGTTTTGTCCAGAGATCATGCTCAAACAAGGAGAATAGAGCCCCATCCCGATTTCCATCGGGATGGAACAGGCTCTAGCCGGCCTTTTCCAGCTCGCCCTTGGCCTTTGCAGCCGCGACCTGGCGGATGGCATCAGTCAGCGTGTCGGCGTCCTGCGCGCCCATGACGGCGTATTTGCCTTCGAGCAGGAAACACGGCACGCCGGTGATCCCCATCCGCGATGCCGTGGCGATTTCTGTGCGCACCTCCTCGACGTCGGCATCGGTCGGCAACAGCGTTTCGACCACGGCAGCGTCCATGCCGGCCTCGCGGGCGGCATCGATCAGCACGGCGTGGTTGCCAATATTGCCGCCTTTCTCGAAATACAGTTGGAACAGCCGGCGCACGAGCCGGTTCTGCACGGCTTCACCGGCGGCACCGGCCCAGCGGATGACACGATGCGCGTCCAGCGTGTTGGCGGCGACCTTGATGGCGTCGAAAGCGAAATCGATGCCTTCGGCTTCGCCGAGCGGCTCTATGCGGGCATGCATCTGGCGGATGCGCTCGTCGCTGCCGAATTTGGCCAGCATGTATTCGCGCCGGTCCTTGCCCTCGGGCGGGATGGTCGGGTCGAGCTGGAACGGCCGCCAGCGCACATGAACCTCAACGTCGCCGGCAGCGGCAATCGCTTTATCCAGCCGCTTCTGGCCGACGAAGCACCAGGGGCAGACGACGTCGGAAACCACGTCGACCGTAATGGAATTGTCATCGCTCATCTTGATCTCCTGGAGCCGAGCGTTTTACCGAGCATGATCTCGGCTACGCTCAGTTCGGCTTGCGCCACCATGTCGGCCATTGATAACCGAATATGGGAGTCTTTTTGGGATGGTCCAGGTAATTCCAGTAGGCGAGCCATTGCTGCGCGTTGTACTGCATCGGCACCATGTAGTTGCCGGAGATCAGCAATCGGTCGAGCACGCGCACGGCGGCGACATAGTCTTCCTTGGCCCGTGCTCTAAGCATCGCGTCGATCGCCGCGTCGACCGCTGGATCGGCGACGCCGGCTAGATTGAATGAACCTTCTCTTTTGGCCTCTGAAGAACCCCAGCGAAGGTTCTGCTCCATACCGGGCGACAGCGAGTTGCTGAACCCGCTCGACCCGACAAGAACCTCAAAGTCGAAACGCTGCTTGCGCGACTGGATCTGGTCGGCCTCGAGGCTGCGGATGGTCACCGCGATGCCGATCTTTTCCAACGAGCGCTGATAGATGGCGGCAAAGCGTTCCTCGTCCTGCGACGCCGTCAGGATCTCGAAACCGAACGGGTTTCCCTTGGAATCCAGCAGGACGCCGTCCCTAACGGCGTAGCCCTGGCTCTTTAGCAGGTCGAACGCCAGCTTCAGCACCTTGCGGTCCTGGCCGGTGCCGTCATTCACCGGCGGGCGCCAGCTGCCGTCCATGACATCGGCCGGCACGCGGCCGGGGTAGGGCGCCAGCAGCGCCTTTTCCCTGTCGCTGGCGGAATGGCCGAGCGCGGAAAGTTCGGAATTCTGCCAGTAGCTCATCGTGCGCGTGTACTTGCCGCCGAACAGGTTCTTGTTGGCCCATTCGAAGTCGTAGAGCATGCCGAGCGCGCGCCGCACCTCCGGATTGGAAAACTTCTCCAGCCGGGTGTTGAACAGGAACCCGGTCACCACGGGCGGTATGCCGGTGTCGAAGGTCTCGGCGATCACCTCGCCGCGATGGAAGGCGGGAAAATCGATATCGCGCTCGCGCTTGACCGGATCGCCCTCATCGTAAATGGCGCAGATGCCTTTCTTGAACGCTTCCGCCTTGGCATTGGCGTTGAGGAAGTACTCGATGGTGATCTGGTCGTAATTGTCGAAGCCGCGCTTGGAAGGGATGTCCTTGCCCCAGTAATTCGGATTGCGCTTGAAGACGATGCGCTGTCCCGGCTGCACCTTGTCGATGGTGTAGGGACCGCTGCCGATCACCGGCTTTAGCGTCGTCTTGTCGAAGGTATCCTTGTTGAAGGCGTGCTTTGGGATGATCGGCGTCAGCGCGATGATCAAGGGGGTCTCGCGATTGGCCTTGTCGTTGAAGGTGAAGCGTACGCTGTGATCGCCGGTCTTTTCGAGCTTGGCGATCAGGCTCATGCGATCCCTGTAGGGCGGGCGGCCCTTGTCGGTGAAGACATCGTAGGTGAACAGCACGTCATCCGGCGTCACCGGCTCACCGTCCGACCACTTCGCTTTTGGGTTGAGATGGAACTCGATCCACTTGCGCTCGGGATCCATATCGGCGCTGTCTGCGAGCAGGCCATAGAGGGTGAAGGCCTCGTCGTAGTTGCGCATCATCAACGGCTCGAAGACGAGATTGCCGAAAATGAGGTCCTGCATGCCGCGCGCCGTGGTGCGCAGGCTCTTCAGGATGAACGGGTTCAGATTGTCGAAGCTGCCGACGACGCAGTAAGTGATGTTGCCGCCCTTGGGCGCATCGGGATTGACGTAGTCGAAATGCTGGTAGTCGGCTGGCAGCGCCGGCTCGCCCTGCATGGCGATGGCATGTTTCGGTTCCGACATCGCCACGCCGGGTGCAAAGGCGAAGAACGAGATTGCGGCGATCAGCCAAACAAGAATGCGGCCCATGACCGTCTCCTTACTGGGCGGCTTGATGATTCGGAGTGCACCCTAACATGGCGCCGCGGCGCTCCGGCCAGATACATCAATCCAAATCGCACGACCCAAATTGCGAGGCCAAGAATTGCAGGCGGCGGGCTGGATTCGGCTGCTCATGCAGTGTAACACGCGCTCCGAAGTCATTCTGTTGCCTCAATTCGGCAACAGGTAGCAGGACCACACGGCGCGAAGAAGCCGGTCCCGGGATCATTTGAGAGGAAATGCACGACATGACGAGCCTGAACAGCAACGCATACCGCCTTTCGGTCCTGGCCGCGGGCGTGGTCGGCTTTCTGGGCGCCGGACTTCCCACCGCTTCGGCACAGCAACAGATTCCGCAGGGTTGGTTCAAGGCCTGCACCAAGCAGGAAGATGTCGACATCTGCAATGTCCAGAACATCATCACTGCCGGCAACGGCCAGTTCGTCACCGGGGTCAGCCTGATCGAGTTGAAGGGCAAGGTAAACCGCAAGGTCTTCCAGGTCACGGTTCCCCCAGGTCGCCTGGTGCCCCCCGGCATCGCCCTGCAGATAGACGCCGGCAAGGCGACGAAGCTGGATTATGTCATTTGCTTCGCCGACCGTTGCGTTGCCGAAGTGCCGCTGACCGACGCGCTCGTCGCGTCCTTCAAGAAGGGACAGGCGATCACGCTGACCTCGATCAACTTCCAAAGTCAGCCAAATCCCATCAAGGTTGCCTTGACCGGCTTCAGCGGCGCCTTTGACGGCGCGCCGCTGCAGCAGTCGGACATCGAGGATCGGCAGAAAAAACTTCAGGATTTCGTCGTCAAGAACAACCAGGACTTCGCCAAGAAGCTCAAGGACGAGCAGGCCAAGGCCAAAGCCGCCAACTAATCGCCGGGACAGATACCGGAGCGACAAAAAGCGGGGTCATGCCCCGCTTTTTTGTTGTCGTCACGTCGATGCAAGGTGATGTCAGTGTCTCGACTGGCGTTTTGGCTCATAGCGTCCGTCGGGCCGCTTGTCGAACATCTCGCCGATCTGTGGATGCCGGACCGGTTCGCCCGATTGATCCTCGAGCAGGTTCTGCTCGGAGACATAGGCGATGTATTCGGTTTCCGAATTCTCGGCGAGCAGATGGTAGAACGGCTGGTCCTTGCGCGGCCGCACGTCGGCCGGGATGGCTTCGTACCATTCGTCGGTGTTGGCAAATTGCGGATCGACATCGAAAATGATGCCGCGGAACGGAAACAGCCGATGACGAACCACCTGTCCGATCGAAAATTTGGCCGTTTTCATCATACTCACCACTAAGCCTCTAGAGCGCCCGGCGTCCCCTCGAATGTGCGAAGAGCGCTCTAAGACTTTGAATTTACACACGCCGTGGCCAAAAATCGAGCCCGACTTAGGTCTGGGATCAGGCTTTATTTGGCGCAGATGGCGTGTCAGTTCAATGCCGAAGCGCTTGACGCCCGATGAAGCTACGGGCTAGCCCGGTCCCGGGGTTTCGGGCCAGGGCAAAAATGTCTGACATTGTCGGTCTTGTTATTCCGTTCTTCGGGCTGATTTTCATCGGCTTTCTGGTTGCGCGCATGACCAGGCAGCCGCTGGAAGCGCTTGGCTGGATGAACACCTTCATCGTCTATGTCGCGCTTCCTGCCCTGTTCTTCCAATTGCTTGCCCGCACGCCGTTCGAACAGTTGACGGAATGGCGCTTCATCTTCGGCTCGGTATTTTCCACCTACACGATCTTCTCGATCATGTTTCGTATGGTCGGCGACGGCGTCGCGCGGCGAGATCGCCCAGTCGACGATCAAGGCGCTGGCCGCGGCCTACGGCAATATCGGCTATATGGGGCCGGGGCTGGCGCTGCTCGCCTTCGGCGAACAAGCGGCGGTCCCCGTTGCGCTGATCTTCTGCTTCGAAAATATCATGCATTTCGCCATCGCGCCGATGATGATGGCGCTGTCGGGCGACGACAAGACATCGCCGTGGCGGCTCATCCTCGGCGTAGTCAGGAAAATCGTCCTGCACCCGTTCATCATCGCGACCGCGCTTGGCGTCGGCGCCGCCTATCTCGGCTTTCACCCACCGCAGCCGGTCGATCGCCTGCTCGAATATCTGTCTCGGGCGGCCGCCCCTTGCGCCCTGTTTGCCATGGGCGTGACGCTTGCGCTCCGGCCCCTCAACCGCGTGCCGCATGAGTTGGCGTCGATCGCGGCGCTGAAGCTGATCCTGCATCCATCGCTCTGCTACGTCGTGCTGAGCTGGATCGGGAACTTTTCCGAAATCTGGGTTTTTTCAGCCGTGCTTTTGGCGGCATTACCGACTGCAACCAACGTCTTCGTCATCGCCCAGCAATATGGCGTCTGGGTGCAACGCGCCTCGGCCAGCGTCATGATCACCACCTGTCTCTCGGTGCTGACGGTGACCGGGCTGCTCTACATGATCCGCCACGGCATCTTACCGCCGGACCTGTTTCCCTGAACCGCCGGTAAGCGCCGCAAAGCCGCTGCCCGGCCTCAAGCCTTCGCGCATGAAAAAGGCGCGCAGCGGCGCGAAACTGCCGAGCACATTGAGGCCGGCGCTGCGTGCCATCTGCGCCGGCAACATGTCCGACAGCAACGACATGTTAAGCAGATTGACCGCGCCCGAACGCGCCAGAACGTCGGGACGGCGCCTGGAATCATAGGCGGCCAAAGCCCTTGCGGCGCCAGGGTCGCCGCGATTTTCGCGTGCGATTCCAATCAGATCCTCAACGTCCCTGATGCCGAGGTTGAGACCTTGGGCTCCGATCGGCGGGAACACATGTGCAGCCTCGCCGACCAGCGCCACACGGTTTTGCGCGAAGCGCCCCGGTGATGCCGCTGAAAGCGGGTAAATTTGTCGGCCGGGCTCAACCGACACCCGGCCCAGCATCGACTGCATCTGCTGCTCGACACGCTCGGAAAGTGTCACGTCATCGAGTGCGGCGAGGTCCTTCGCCGTCTCCGGTTTCACCACCCAGACGAGGCTGGAGCGGTTGCCGGGCAGCGGTACCTGGGTGAACGGCCCGGTCTCTGTGTGGAACTCGGTCGAGGTGAAACCATGCTCGCTGCGATGGCCGAAATTCAGCACCAGCGCCGCTTGGCGGTAGGATCGCACCGAGGCCACTATGCCCGCCGCCTCACGCGCCGGCGACAGGCGCCCATCGGCAGCGACCGCGAGCGAGGCCGAGACTTCGCGGCCATCAGCCAAAACGGCATGCGCCTGATCGGCGTCCAGACGCCAACTCTCGACCATCGACGTCAGCCATTCGATGCCGGAATGTGCCGCGACGGACTTGGCCAGCGTCGGGTTCAGCTCACTGTTGGGCAGGTTGAGCCCGAACTGCTCCTCGCCGATCTCTATGGCGCGAAAAGTCACCACCGGGCTGCGGATCAGCCGGCTGGTCGCATCGACGATGCGCATGACCTTCAGCGGCGCGGCCTTCGGCGCAAGTTCGGCCAGCACGCCCAGCCGATCGAGAACCTTGAGAGCAGGGTTCATCAGCGCCGTGGTCCGGCCATCGGGCCCGCCTGCTTCGGGTCCGACCAGGGTTACCGGAAAGCCCGCCTCGGCGAAACCGAGCGCCGCGATCAGTCCGGCAGGGCCGCTGCCGGCTACCAGTATCCGTGCTGTCTCGCGATGATCCAAATTGGACTTCCAGTTTGCGATGCAGGTGTCTACCCATGGATATAGGTCAGACCATGCGGCTTGATCAACGCGGCGATTAGGCTCATTCGGTTGTCATGACCGGCCAGCAGGACGATTTCAGCCATCTCGACCGCGCCGGCCGCGCCACGGCAAGCCTGGCCCGCAGCCCCCGCCTGACGGTCAACATCGCCATCGTCGGCGGCATTCTGCTCGCCTGGTTCATTCTCGGCGCCATGGCGATCCGCGGCGCCGAAGGCCGGCTCCCCGGCGTACCAGGCGATGTGGTCCTGCGATATCTGCCGCAACTGCCGCTGCCGGATGTCCTCGACCGCTTCTTCGGCATGTGCCTGATGCCCGCACCACTTGATGCCGGCGGCGCACCGGTTCTGGCGCTGATCGTGATGTGGTTTTTGATGGCCGTGGCGACGATGCTGCCGTCGGCGGCGCCGATGATCCGTACCTATTGTGAAATCGCCGACACCGCCCGCATCAAGGGCGAGCCGGTGGCCCACCCGCTGGTCCTGGTCGCCGGCTACCTCTCGACATGGCTTGTCGCCTCTATCGGCTTCGCGGTGCTGACGTTGCTCGTCCACGCATTTGCGTCCTCCGCTCGATTGCTCGATCCGGTGAGCGGCCTTGCCGCGGCGGCCGCGCTGCTGGTTGCCGGCCTTTACCAGTTCAGCAGCCTCAAGCAGGCCTGCCTGACAAAATGCCGGAACCCGTTCTCGACACTGTTTTCCAACTGGAGCGCGGAGCCGGGTGGCATCTTCCGGCTAGGGCTGAAGCAGGGCCTGTGGTGCCTCGGCTGCTGCTGGGCGCTGATGCTGGTGATGTTTGCCGTCGGCGCGATGAACGTGTTCTGGATGGCGCTGATCGGCCTGTTCACCTTGATCGAAAAAGAGACCACCGCCAGCCTTCCAACCCGAGTGGCCGGTGCGATACTGCTTGTCTGGGCAGTCGCCCTGCTAGTAGTCTCGGCATGACGGGGGATAATTCCATGGCAGAGCAAGGCTGGGCAATGAAAGGAGAGCTCGTACTCTCCTGCAATTGCACGGTTTTTTGTCCTTGCGTACTGTCGCTTGGCAGCCATCCGCCGACGGAGGGTTATTGCCAGACCTGGGCGGGCTTCCGCATCGACGCAGGCCATTTCGGCGAGGTCGACCTGTCCGGCCTCAATCTCGGTCTGGTCATGGAAATCCCCGGCTACATGAGCCGCGGCAACTGGACCGCAGGCCTGTTCATCGACAAGCAAGCCTCCGTCTATGCGGTGAAAGCGCTGACCAGGATCTTCACCGGGAAGGCCGGCGGAACCACCTCGCTGTTGTCGATCCTTGTCGGCAAGTTCCTCGGTGTCGAGCAGGTGCCGATCACCTACGAGACGCGTGACAAGACCCGTATTTTCCAGATACCGAAGATCATCGACGGGGTGGTCACACCGATTCCCGGCAAGGATCGCGAGAAGGATACCGTGATCGGCAACTCGGAATACTGGATCGCGCCGGAGATCATCGTGGCCAGGTCCGACAAGAGCAAGATGCGGGCTTTCGGCCGCAACTGGAACTTTGCCGGCCGCTCGGCCGAAATCTGCAAACTGGATTGGCGGGGCCCGTGAGCAAGAACACAACGGCCAGAAACGCCGCCAAAAAGATCACCGACCGGATTCCGAGGCCGAAGAAAAAGGTCACCTGGCCGCAGGCGCGGGCATTCTCGGTGCATCTGTTGACCGCGTCTGGCTCGTTCCTGGCCTTCCTGTCTCTGGTGGCGGCAAGCGAGCAACGCTGGACGGCGATGTTCTGGTGGCTGGGGCTGGCGCTGTTCGTCGACGGCATAGACGGGCCGATCGCGCGCAAGCTTGAGGTCAAGGAGATCCTGCCGACCTGGTCGGGCGAACTCCTCGACAACATCATCGACTATGTCACCTATGTGCTGATCCCCGCCTTCGCGCTCTACCAGCGCGGCTTCATGGGCGAAGGGCTGTCTTTCCTGTCGGCGGCCATCATCGTGGTGTCCAGCGCCATCTATTATGCCGACACCGGAATGAAGACGAAGGAGAACTTCTTCAAAGGCTTTCCGGTGGTCTGGAACATGGTCGTGTTCACGCTGTTCGTCATCGAGCCGGGACAGTGGGTGTCCTTCGGCGTCGTCGTGGCGGCCGGCATCCTCACCTTCGTGCCGATCAACTTCATTCATCCCGTGCGGGTGGTGCGGCTGCGGCCAATTAATCTTGGCATGACGCTGCTCTGGTGTGCTTTCGGTGCGCTGGCGCTGGCGCAGGCGGCCCTTGCCGCCTTCTACGACCAGATCGGCGTTTTGGGCGAACAGGTCGGCGTCTTTACCAAGGTCGGCATCACCATCACCGGACTTTACCTCGCCTGCATCGGCGGTATCATGCAGTTCTTCCCCAAACTCGGCGCCAAGCCGGACACTAAGAAAGCCTGACCGCAGGAAAGCCCACAAATGTCCAAAGCAATCCGTATCCACGCCCATGGCGGTCCGGAAGTCCTGACCTATGAAGACGCCGATCCGGGACAACCCGGCGCCGGGCAGATCCTGGTCAGGCACACCGCGATCGGCCTCAATTTCATCGATGTCTATCACCGCATCGGCCTCTATCCGCCGCCCGGCGGCTTCCCGCTGATCCCGGGCGGCGAGGCGGCAGGTGTGGTTCTCGAGGTCGGCGCAGGCATCGACTGGCTGAAGCCGGGCGACCGCATCGCCTATGCCGTCAATGTCGGTGCCTATGCCGAACAGCGCATTGTCGCCGCCGACCGCGTGGTCAAGGTACCGGACCGCATCAGCGACGAACAGGCCGCCGGCATGATGCTTAAAGGCATGACGGCGGAGTATCTGTTGCGCCGGACCTTCAAGGTGAAGGCAGGCGACACCATCCTGTTTCATGCCGCCGCCGGCGGCGTCGGGCTGATCCTGGGACAATGGGCAAAACATCTCGGCGGCACCGTCATCGGCACGGCAAGCTCAACCGACAAGATCGAGCTCGCCAAGGCGCATGGCTTCGACCATGTCATCAACTACAAGGAGCAGGATTTCGTCGCCGGCGTCGCCGCCATCACCGGCGGCAAGAAATGTGACGTCGTCTACGATTCGGTCGGCAACGACACATTCCCGGCCTCGCTCGACTGTCTGAAGCCGCTCGGCATGTTCGTCTCTTTCGGTCAGTCCTCTGGACCGATCCCGTCATTTTCGATGTCGCTGCTGGCGCAGAAGGGCTCGCTGTTCGCTACCAGGCCGACGCTGTTCGTCTACAACGCCAAGCGTGAAGACCTCGAAATCTCCGCCGCGGCATTGTTCGATGTGGTGTTGAGCGGTGCGGTCGAGATCAAGATCAACCAGCGCTATGCGCTGAAGGACGCCGGCAAGGCGCAAGCCGATCTCGAAGGGCGCAAGACCACGGGTACGACAATACTGATCCCCTGACGGAGGTTTGCCTTCCTTTCAGTGCTTTGCCGCGGCGCCCAGGCACTGTTTGCACGAAAAACCGGTCGGTCGGTTTGTTGTGCGAAACGGGCCTATCTTTACCCCTTGAGTTTCCGCTGAAATTCTTGAAGCTCTTTCAAGGTGGGTGCTGCTTTCGCACGAGAGCGGCCAGCGCATACGATGTTGGCGGGAACACAGAACATATCCGGAAACCGGATGGGAGGCACTGTGAGTGCAGATCATGATGGAGCGAACCTGCTTGAGGTTCGTGGCCTGACCAAGATATTCGGCACGCTGACTGCGTGCGATCATATCGACCTCAACATCGCCAAGGGCGAGATCCACGCGCTGCTTGGCGAAAACGGCGCCGGCAAGTCGACGCTGGTCAAGATGCTGTTCGGTTCGCTGGAGCCCAATTCCGGCGAGATATTCTGGAACGGCGAAGCGGTGCGGATCACCAGTCCGGGCATGGCGAAGAAGCTCGGCATCGGCATGGTGTTTCAGCACTTTTCGCTGTTCGAGGCGCTGACCGCGGCCGAGAATATCGCTCTGTCTCTGGATGACGGCTCACCGATCAGCTCGATCGCGGCCAAGGCGAGGGCGCTTTCCTTCAGCTATGGCCTGCCGCTCGATCCGGACTCGCTGGTCGGCGATCTCTCGGTCGGCGAACGCCAGCGCATCGAGATCATCCGCTGCCTGTTGCAGACGCCGCAGCTCATCATCCTCGACGAGCCGACCTCGGTGCTGACGCCGCAGGAAGCCGACAAGCTGTTCGAAACGCTTGAGCGCCTGCGCTCGGAGGGCAAATCCATCCTCTACATTTCGCACCGGCTGGAAGAGGTCAAACGCATCTGCGACCGCGCCACCGTGCTGCGTCACGGCAAGGTCGTCGGCCATTGCAACCCGCGCGAGGAAACGGCTTCGTCGCTGGCCCGCATGATGGTCGGCAACGAGGTGAAGGCCGTGGTGCGCGCACCGGCCGAAGGCATCGAGGCCGCGCAGCCGCTGCTCGAAATCCGCGCCCTCAGCCGCAAGCCGGCAACCCCGTTTTCGATCCCGCTGAAGAATATCAACCTCACTGTGCGCGCCGGCGAGGTGATCGGCATTGCCGGTGTCGCCGGCAACGGCCAGGGCGAGTTCGTCGAATCCGTCTCCGGCGAGGTGCTGCAGCAGGACGCCGCATCCGTGCGCATCCGCGGCAAGGATGCCGGCTCGCTCTCGATCACAGGCCGGCGGCTGATGGGCGCTGCCTTCGTGCCGGAAGAACGCCTCGGCCATGGCGCGGCGCCACGCATGAAGCTTTCGGAAAATCTGCTTCTGTCGCGGCACGCCACCGACGGCAAGGTTTTTGTCGGCGCCGGCGGCACGGTCAAAAGCGGTGCGGTCTATGCCGCCGCCCAGCGCATCATCGTGGCGATGGACGTGCGCAAGAGCGCGCCCGATCCGGAAGCCGCGGCCCTGTCGGGCGGCAATCTGCAGAAATTCATCGTCGGCCGCGAACTCGACCGCAGCCCTGCCGTCATGGTCGTCAACCAGCCGACCTGGGGCGTCGACGCCGGTGCCGCCGCCCACATCCGCCAGGCGCTGATCGAACTGGCGCGCAGCGGCTCGGCGGTTCTGGTCATCAGCCAGGACCTCGATGAGCTGTTCGAGATTTCGGACGCGATCGCGGTCATGCACAATGGCGAATTGTCGAAACCGCTGCCGATCGCCGAGGCAACTTTCGAAAAGATCGGCCTGTTGATGGGCGGCGCCGAGCCCGGCCAGGCCGAACATGGTCTGGAGACGGCATGATGCGCCTCGAACTCGTCAAACGCCCGCAGCGCTCGATGCTGTTTTCCGCGCTGTCGCCCTTCATCGCCTTCGCCCTGACGATCATCGCCGGCGCGGTTCTGTTCGCGTTGCTCGGCGTCAACCCGCTGAGCGCATTCGAGATCTATTTCATCGAGCCGATCAGCCAGGTCTGGCAGTTGCATGAACTGGCGATCAAGGCCGCACCTTTGATCCTGATCGCGGTCGGCCTGTCGGTCTGTTACAAGGCCAACATCTGGAACATCGGCGCTGAGGGACAGTTCATCCTCGGCGGCATTTTCGGCTCGGCCATTCCGGTGCTGTTTCCCGGGTTCGAAGGCCCGCTTGTGCTGCCGCTGATGCTGTTGTTCGGCATGGTCGGCGGCGCCGCCTATGCGGCAATCCCTGCTCTCCTAAAGACGCGCTTCGGCACCAACGAAATCCTGACCAGCCTGATGCTGGTCTACGTCGCCCAGCTTTTCCTCGACTGGCTGGTGCGCGGCCCCTGGCGCGATCCGCAGGGCCATGGTTTTCCGCAGACGATCCAGTTCAACGACTCGGCGGTCCTGCCGGAACTGATGCCGGACGCCGGCCGTGCCAATTGGGGTTTTGTCTTCGCGCTTGTTGCAGCCGTGCTGATCTGGGTGCTAATGAGCCGCCTGCTCAAGGGTTTTGAGGTCCGCGTGCTCGGCTCCAGCCCGAGGGCAGGGCGCTTCGCCGGCTTCGGCCTCAACCGCATGGTCTTCTTCGCCTTCCTGCTGTCAGGCGCGCTGGCCGGGCTTGCCGGCATTTCGGAAGTCTCCGGCGCCATCGGCCAGCTGCAACCGGTGATCTCGCCCGGCTACGGCTTCACAGCGATCATTGTGGCGTTCCTCGGCCGGCTCAATCCGCTCGGCATCGTCGCCGCCGGCCTGGTGCTGGCGCTGACTTATCTCGGCGGCGAGGCGGTGCAAAGCGCGCTCGGCATTTCCGACAAGGTGGCGCGTGTGTTCCAGGGCATGCTTTTGTTCTTCGTGCTCGGTTGCGACACGCTCATCCATTACCGCATTCGCCTGGTCGGCATGGCGCTGACGAAAAGCGCGGCGAAGCTTGAAGCCGCGCCGAAGTTGAAGGAAGCCCGCTGATGGACATCGCCGTCAACATCCTTTTGACCATCGCCACGGCGGCAACGCCGCTTTTAATAGCGGCAATCGGCGAACTCGTGGTCGAGCGCTCCGGCGTGCTCAACCTCGGCGTCGAAGGCATGATGATCATGGGCGCCGTCGGCGGCTTCGGCGCCGGCTATCTCACGGGATCGCCCTGGATCGGCCTGTTGGCGGCAATCGCCATGGGTGCCGTGTTCTCGCTGCTGTTTGCGGTGATGACGCTGTCGCTCGCCACCAACCAGGTGGCGACCGGCCTGTCGTTGACGCTGCTTGGCCTCGGCCTGTCCGGCATGATGGGGACCAGCTTCGTCGGCCAGCCGGGCGAGCGGCTGCCAAACCTCTACGTTCCGGTGCTCACCGACATTCCCGTCGTCGGCAGGCTGTTGTTCGGCCAGGACCCAATCTTCTACATCTCGATCGCGCTGACGGCGGCCGTCATGTGGTTCCTGTTCAAGACCCGCACCGGCCTCACCCTGCGCTCGATCGGAGACAGCCACACATCGGCACATGCGCTCGGCATCAAAGTCATCCGCTACCGCTATCTCGCGGTCATCTTCGGCGGCGCCTGCGCCGGCCTTGCGGGCGGCCACCTGTCGCTGGTCTACACGCCGCAATGGGTGGAGAACATGAGCGCGGGCCGCGGCTGGATCGCGCTGGCGCTGGTCGTCTTCGCCTCTTGGCGGCCGTGGCGCGTGCTGGCCGGCGCCTACATCTTCGGCGCGGTCTGGATCGGCCAGCTTCATGCACAGGCATTTGGCATTCCGGTGCCTTCGCAGCTGCTTTCTTCTCTGCCCTATCTGGCAACCGTCGTGGTTCTCGTTCTAATCTCGCGCAACAAGCGTCTGACGATGATGAACACGCCGGCTTCCTTGGGGCAGCCATTCGTTCCGGATCGTTGACAACAAAAACAAACGGGAAGCTCCAAGGCTAAACTCAGAGAGGTAACACAATGAAAAAACTGTTTATCGCGTTGATGACCACGACCGCCGCCATGTCACTGGCGGCGTCGGCGCAGGCCGCCGACAAGTTGAAGGCATGCTGGGTCTACACCGGCCCGATCGGCGATTTCGGCTATTCCTACCAGCACGACCAAGGCCGCCTCGAGGTGGAGAAGGCGCTCGGCGACAAGGTCGAAACCGCCTATCTCGAGAACGTCTCGGAAGGTCCCGATGCCGACCGCGCTTTCGAGCGTCTGGCGCGCGAAGGCTGCAAGATCATCTTCGGCACCTCTTTCGGCTTCATGGACCCGGAAGTGAAGGTCGCCAAGAAGTTCCCCAAAGTGATGTTCGAGCACGCCACCGGCTACAAGACCGCTGACAATCTCGGCATCTACAATGCGCGCTTCTATGAAGGCCGCTACGTGCTCGGCCAGATCGCCGCCAAGGAATCGAAGGCAGGGGTCGCCGGCTATATCGTTTCCTTCCCGATCCCCGAAGTGGTGATGGGCATCAACTCCTTCATGCTCGGCGCGCAGTCGGTCAACCCGAACTTCAAGGCCAAGATCGTCTGGGTGAACTCCTGGTTCGATCCGGGCAAGGAAGCCGACGCGGCCAAGGCGCTGTTCGACCAGGGCGCCGACATCATCGTCCAGCACACCGATTCCACTGCGGCACTGCAGGTGGCGGAAGAGCGCAAGCTGCACGGCTTCGGCCAGTCCTCCGACATGATCAAGTTCGCGCCGAACGCGCAGCTGACCTCGCTGACAGACGAATGGGGGCCGTATTACATCAGCCGCGTTCAGGCGGCGCTCGACGGCACCTGGAAGCCTGACAATGTCTGGCTCGGCATCAAGGACGGCGCCGTCAAGCTGGCGCCCTTCACCAACATGCCGGACGATGTGAAGGCGATGGCCGAGGCAACCGCCAAGAAAATCGCAGATGGCTGGAACCCATTCACAGGACCGGTCGCCAAGCAGGACGGCACGCCGTGGCTCAAGGACGGCGAAGTAGCCGACGACGGCACGCTGCTCGGCATGAACTTCTATGTGAAGGGCGTCGACGACAAGTTGCCGCAGTAAGTATCGGAAACGCAAAAGAGAAGGGGCGCCGCCCGGCGCCCTTTTTCACTTCGCGGGCTGCACGCTTCGACTGCGAAACCGCGCCGAGGGCTGGGCCAAAAATCCGAGGGCGCCGGGAGGCGCCCTTTTGGTAATTTTCTAAACCGCCGAGCCGTAAAGGTCGTAGGCGTCGGCGCGGTCGATCTTGACCGTGACGATGTCGCCTTGGCGCAGCGGGCGGCGCGACTGGATATGCACCGAACCGTCGATCTCGGGCGCGTCGTATTTTGTCCGGCCCTTGGCAGACGTGCCATGCGCCTCGTCGATCAGCACCGGCAGGCGCTTGCCGACCTTCTTGGCCAGCTGCGTCGCCGAGATCTTCTGCTGGCGCTGCATGAAGCGATGCCAGCGCGCTTCCTTGATCTCCTGCGGCACCTGTTCGAGGCCGAGATCGTTGGAGCGGGCGCCGCGGACCGGCTCGTATTTAAAGCAGCCGGCGCGATCGATCCTGGCCTCGTCCAGCCAGTCGAGCAGCATCTCGAAATCCTCGTCGGTCTCGCCGGGGAAACCGACGATGAATGTCGAGCGTATCGCCAGATCCGGGCACACCTCGCGCCAGCCGCGAATGCGCTCCGGCGTCTTTTCGCCATGGGCAGGACGGCGCATGTTCTTCAGCACCTGCGGCGAGGCGTGCTGGAAGGGGATGTCCAGATAGGGAAGGATTTTTCCATCCGCCATCAGCGGGATGACATCGGCGACATGCGGGTAGGGGTAGACATAGTGCATGCGTACCCAGATGCCGAGCTTGCCCAGCTCCTCCGACAGGTCGAGGAATTTCGCCCGCACTTCGCGGTCGCCGAACATCGACGTCTGGTACTTGATGTCGATGCCGTAGGCGCTGGTGTCCTGCGAGATGACCAGCAATTCCTTGACCCCGGCCTTGGCCAGCTTCTCGGCCTCGCGCAGCACATCGGCCGCCGGGCGCGAGACGAGGTCGCCGCGCAGTGCGGGAATGATGCAGAAGGTGCAGCGGTTGTTGCAGCCTTCGGAAATCTTGAGATAGGCGTAGTGGCGCGGCGTCAGCTTGACGCCTTGCGGCGGCAGAAGGTCGATATAGGGATCGTGGCTGGGCGGCGCCGCCTCATGCACCGCGGCCATCACGCTCTCATAGGCCTGCGGGCCGGTGATGGCGAGGACGTTGGGGTGCTTCTCTCGGATCACGTCCGGCTCGGCGCCGAGGCAGCCGGTGACGATCACCCGGCCGTTTTCCGAAAGCGCCGAACCAATGGCGTTGAGCGATTCGTCGCGGGCTGAGTCGAGAAAGCCGCAGGTGTTGACGACGACAAGGTCGGCGCCGTCATGCTTGCGTGCGATCTCATAGCCTTCGGCGCGCAGGCGCGTGATGATGCGCTCGGAATCCACAAGCGCCTTCGGGCATCCAAGGCTGACGAAACTGACGCGAGGCGCAGACATGAGAAAACATCCGGGTTTTTCGGGATCGGCGGCCAGTACCACACTTATTGCGGCATTGGTATGGGCAGCGGCTGCGGCGAACGCGACCACTGCCTCCGGCAGATACCCATGCTGCTACAGAAGCTGTGGGACCGGCAGCGTCAGCTCACCACAGGACTGACATGCGGCCAGACCTCGACAACGCCGCGATAGACCATATCGATCGCGACGTAGAGAATGATCAGCAAGCCGACATAGGCGATCCAGCGGTGGCGATGCAGCAGCTTGGCAATGAAGCTCGCGGCCAAGCCCATCAAGGCGATCGACAGCACCAGGCCTATGACAAGCACGGGAAAATGATCGCGCGCCGCACCGGCGACCGCCAGCACATTGTCCAGCGACATCGAAACATCGGCGACGACGATCTGCAGGGCCGCCTGGCCGAGCGTCTTGCGCGGCGCCTTGCCACCCACCGTTCTGTCGCTGTTGAGGTCGGAATCGGACAGCGCCTCGGTCGCCTCGAACTCGTCGGCATGCGACGTCCGCAGCTCGCGCCACATCTTCCAGCACACCCACAACAAAAGGATGCCGCCGGCCAGCAGCAGGCCGACAATGGCAAGAAGCTTGACGGTGACGGCGGCAAACAGGATGCGCAGCACAGTCGCCGCCAACACGCCGATCAGGATGGCTTTCTTGCGCTGCTCGACCGGCAGGCCGGCGGCGGCAAGGCCGATGACGATGGCATTGTCGCCGGCAAGCACCAGATCGATGGCGATGACCTGGAGGAGGGCCGTCATGCTTGCAGCGCTGAAAATGTCCATCGACCGGAGCCCCTTGCTGTATCGGCGTGTTCGTCGTCGGATATGCCGACGCCCTAACGTGTATGGTTCCCGCGCGTCAAGAGACTGCCGGCGCAATTCCAGGAAAAGTGCGTAGCGGTTTTCCGTCCGGAATCATGCAAAAACAAAGAGTTAGAGTGGGTCAGCTGCTCTATAAAAAGCTGAACCGCTCTAACGGCCGACGCTGAAAGCCACGGGAATAGGGAAGGTCGTTCTGCCAGAGAGAATTCTGGTCGCAGCGAATTCAGTCGTAGAGATTGTACTTCGCCCAGTCGGCTTCCGGAATCTCGTCGCCAATGCGGTAACGGAACTGCAGGACCTCCATATGGTCCGGCGCCGTCTCGCATTTGAACTTCAGCCGGTACCACTGCCCCTTGCTGCGGAAGGCAGCGCCCGGGCTGCGGATGGCATCGGCTTTCATTTCCGGCGTCGCGAAGGCGTAGGCGACGACGCGGTCTGCCTTGTACTTGTGGTCGTCATGGCTGATGCGGTCGAGCACTTCGGCGTCGCATCTCTGCTCCAGCCGGGTCTCCGGGTCGAGTTTCAGCAGGCCGGCGCGCAGGGCGGCGTCCATCGCGTGGGCGGGCCAGGCCAGCGTCACCGAAGCCAGCGCCGCAAGGAACAGTTTTTTCATGGGCGGGAGAACGACCATATCTCGCGTGAAAAATCAACCGGAGTGCCATTTTGGGGCAGCCGGATGTGCCCGGAAATCGCCGTTGGCCGGGCAGGGGGTTTTGACGCAGCCGCTTTGACACGTCGCCGGCGCCATTCTTATTTGTCCGGGCTGCCATGCACCGATAGCCTGTTTCGCCGTCTTTCCGCTTCTCGCGATCGCGGCACCCACCGCCACGGCCGCAAGGCGATATAGGCAGCGAGGAAGGTTCTCTGTGCAAGGCCGGCCTCGCTGTGCCAGACCTCCCTTATCCCCGCCGCCCTCAATGCGCTTCGTTGGGTGCTGTTGCGTTCCCAGCGCCGGCTGATGCTGCCCGCTCGGTAGTATTTGTGGCAGAGCACTTGCGGCACGCGGACAAAGCCGCCGAGCAGCGACAGATGCAGAAGCCAGGTCCAGTCGGCGCTGAATTCGCCTTGGCTGTTGGGCTTGATCCCGCCGCTGCGGTGGAACGCCCAGGCCCTGAATATCCCACGATTGGGAACCCACCATCCATGCGGCGTGCGCGCCATCACCCGGCCACGCGCAAAACCGTCCTGCAAGCCCTCCAGCAGGTCGAACTTCCACGTAGCACTTTCGCCGCTGACTTCGATGACTTCGACATCGCTGAACGACAGTACCGCCTCGGGATTGGCATCGAGCGCCCGCACCAGCGCCTCGATATAGGTTGGATCGATGACGTCGTCATGGAAGGCAAAGAACATCAATTCGCCGCTGGCATTGGCCATCAGATCGTTGGAATTCTTCAGCCATCCCAGGTTTTTGTCCCGGCGCAGGATACGGACATCGTCGCGGCCGACGGCGAAGGCCGAAATGATCTCGAATGTCGCGTCGGTCGAATTGTCCTCGCCGACCAGGATCTCGATATTGTCCCAGGTCTGCGCGGCGAGGCTGTCCAGCGTACGCGAAATGAATGCCGCCGAATTGTAGCATGGCACCAGCGCGGTGACCTTCGGCCGCCAGCCGGATCGAAGCTCGACTTGTTTCCGCGCTACCTGCTTCGCGCCGCCCTGTTCTGTCTCACCCATTCACTCGATCCCGCAGATTTGCCGCGCCAGCCTGTCGGCAAGCCACGGCGCCGTCGAATATTTACCTGTGTCGACCGAGATGTAGTTGCCCAGGCGGTTGATCCCGAATTGGTCGCGGCGATGGATCGTGGCTTTCGGGTCGCTGAGCGAACCACGCCCTTGCGCAAACACGAAGCCGCCGCGTACCTCAAGCTCCTCGGCATCGTCGAACATGCTGGAAACACTGGGCACCAACCGGGCGAGCGTGGCGCGAACGTTGCCGATGAACCGCTGTCGTGCGTCGGCATCGAGCGCTTGTGGCGTTTCGATCGACAATTCGCCACTCTCCGCAAGCAACCCGCTCGGATACCAGGAGAGATAGAAGTTGCGCCCGTCATAGTTTTTTATGTCGCCGAACGGGCCAAGGGCGACGACCGCGCACGGCACATCGACAGGCTGGCTGGTGCGGCCGAACAGGCAAAGCCGGTAGCGGTGCGACCATCCGGGAACCGGCTCGATGCCGGCCGTGCGGTCGACAGCCAGCCGCCCCTCCCAAAGGCAATTGACGACGATGTCGAACGCCTCACTTTTCTCGCCTGCGACCGCCACGCGCCATTTCCCGTCAATTCCGTCCACCGGCTGTGCCGACAGGACTTTGGACGCCATCCGCAAGCTGATATTGGGTTCACCCCGAAGCGCCGCGCAAAGCCGGTAGGCAACCCATCGCGTGTTGACGGATCGCTCCGGCACCTGGAAGCCCCCGACGATCTGGTCCGAGTTGGTGACATCCGCCAATTCAGTTTTGGAAAGCCGATTCGATCGCGCCGCCGATACGTCGGCAAGGTAGCTGGTGGCGTCAGCGTGGCTGCGCACCAATACATCCACACGTTCAAAGATCGCCCCCAGCGCCTCGGCAGCGACGATCGAGTTGCGATGGACCAGATAAAGGTCTTCCGAAAAGGTCGTGTGCGCTTCCAGATTGCTTCCGATCAGCTCGGAAACAAGCCTGCCGAAACACAGTCCTCCCGAAAGCAGATGCCGGGCGGTCAGCAGCGAGGGATCGTTCCCGTAGAGATAGCCGAGATGAATCTTGCCCTCGTTCCAACGGCTGGCGCAGGCCATCGGCTCGCTCTCCTTGTCGAAGAGGGACACCGCGTAGCCTCTGCGGGCCATCATGAGAGCGAGGCTGGCGCCCATGATGCCGGCGCCGAGAATAGCCATTCTGCCGCGAGGCGCTGTCATGTCCTGGCGCGCATCGCGGCCTCTCCTTTCCCGATGAGTGTCATCAGGGGTTCGATACGTAGTTTTCAGGGTCGTATTCGGTATCGCAGAAAACCAGCAAAGACGGGTTCTCGCCTTCATAGGTCTGCAGCGCCCACACCGGGGCATCGACCAGCACCGCGCGGTTCGATGCGGTGAGCGTCAGCCGTTCGATCTGTTCCTGATAGCGAAATTCGATGCCGATCTCGCCCGACAGCTGCATCATCAATTGCCGGCCCGAGCCGTGTGCATGTCCGCCCCGCGACGTGCCGCGCGGCGCGGTGACGACGAACGCCCGCACGGCTTGGAAATTGTAACCGCTGAACTCGATAGCGGTCAGCATTCCCCTGGGATCGCAATGTAACGAAGTGGGGATCTCGGTGACCTTGCCGCCAAAGAACGTTCGATGCTGCATAACGTAAGCCCGCCAGATGCCGGTCGAAATTTACCTCAGACTAGCGCTTATATCAAAAGACAGAGAATACAACCACTTAGGCGGTGTTTTGGGACACAGCAGCGGATCGATGTCGAGCTCGGCCTCAGGCCGATACGGTGCCGACTACCGAAGGTCGCCGCGCCGTCACGACTTCTGAGTCGCGGCCGAAACCACGGCTTAAGACCTTGGTCCGAGCGGTCTAGGACCTTTGAGTTCGGAAGGCCGGCCGGTCCCAACGAGGGTGATCTACTTCAGCAATTTCAAAGAGTTATGCTGGTTGGCGTTTCGCCGGCCGGCCGCTTCGTTCTCGCAATGAAAGCACAGCTATATCCAAGTTTACCCTTTGTGTTAGCGATTCCTCATGTTGCCCGCTATAGCGGTTAGTGGCGGTGGCAATCTCGGAGGTAGTTATGACATCCCGAAAGACCCTTTTTGCTGCATTTGCGGTGTTCTCGCTTCTGGTGTCGCCGGCCCTGGCTGCTGCTGGTGGCAACGGCCATGGTAACGGCCATGGCAATGGTAACGGTAACGGCAATGGCAATGGCAATAGCGGAGGAAACGGTAATGCTGGCGGCAATGGCGGAGGCGGCGGTTCGCTCGGCAAGTCGGCATCCGCCAAGGGCCAGGTCGCCAAGGCCGCTACCGGTTCAGTGTCCAAGGAAAAGAATATCCATGCCAAGGTGGGCCGATTGAACTCACTGCAGCGCAACGCCAACGCCTTTATGCACTCCAAGAGCAAGAACTTCGCTGGCGTGCAGGCTTTTGTGACACAGTCGGCAATAGCCAAGAACGCTCAATCGGCGCTCGATGCCGCTAATCAGGCGGTTGCCGACGCCAAAGCGGCGCTCGACGCGCTGAATGCGAAAGCGGCTGACCCGAATACCCCGCCCGAAGATGTCCCGACGCAGGCCGACCTCGATGCAGCACAGGCAGCGCTCGATGACGCCACCCAGGATGCGGCCGCTGCTCAGACCGCCGCCACAGCTGCCGCTGCCAACGTCCCATCGATCGATGCAGCCCTTGCCCAAATGGCCAACAAGCCCGTTGACCCTGAGGTGACAGATTGGGCCAATAGCGTACTTGCCGACAAGATCGACCAAGTAGCCGCCAAGCTGGCGCCGGCCGCGCCTTAAGGCCCCATGCGGCGGCAGCGATCCAATCGACGATAAGCCGTCGGGTCCGCCCGGCGGCTGCACCTTTCTCGCCTGTCTGCAGCGTTGGTCCCAATGCAGGTCCGAGATTCTGGTGATGGCTATTTTGCGAAATCTGCAGCCGCGCCGCCGTCCTCAAGGCTGAATTCATGCGTGCTTCGCGCATCTTCATCGACCACACGAAACCAATGCTCCTGAAGCGCTCTAGGCGACACCCTTTGGCCCGTTACCTTCTCTACCGCAGATAACGGATCATCGGCGCTCGTGGCCTGAGTTGAGACACACTCCTCTCCATGCCACTCTTCCACCTGGTACTCTGGCATGCCGGCCTACCTACCGCTCCCCAGAGCCTTCGCTTCCCGCTCCAGCGTCTCGCGTCGGTTGCCGTGCTTCGCGATCAATTCCTTGACCTGCTGCGGGGTGATGCCGGCCTTGGTGGCGAAATACTCGACTTCATAATCCTCATCGGCAGAGACGCGGTCCCGATCGCGGAAGTCCGTCTTCGTTTTGTCGTCGGCCATTTGCTTTGCTCCTGGTTGAATGATCAACCGCAACGTGCAGCCGCAGCCTTTTGTTGCAGCGGAGCCCGGATTTCCGAAACGGTCACATGGGAAAACGACCCTCAGTCGCAGGAGGTGCTGGTGTGCTGTAACTTTGAACGGAACGGTTCTTCTCCTTGACGGTTGTGACGTGAAGGAGATGCCTCATGTTTGAAAGTGTGATGTGGTTGATCGTCGTTGCTGGTGGGCCACTGTTGCTGGCCCTATTGATGGCATACGTTCTTATGACCCGACGCCACCGTGGTCCTGCAGAACGCATGGAAAGCGACCGCGCGACCAAACGGCTCTATCGCCAGGACGAACGTTGATCCTGAGGCTGGCGCAACGTTTGCGCTAACGCTGGCCCGCTGCCTCGCGGTGGCAGGCTTCTTCGTTTTAGGAAGTTAGGAATATTAGGAAAGATTTGGCCCTCTTTGAAAATACAGAGGCAATTCAGCACGATAGCCAAATATCTGGCGGAGGGAGTGGCCGATTCTGTGCCTAGTCCTGACTAGTCACTAGCAGCCAACCTGTTGATTTCGCTCGATTTTGGATAGCCATAGCTAGCCAACAAATCTGCGGAAGGCTTCAAGAAGGTTAGTCCGGGCAACCGCACCAACCAAGGAGCCTCCGCAATGGCATCTAGAATCGACACTCTTAACCGCGAACTGCGCGACCGCATAAAAGCCGGGCAGGCCAATCTGTGGTCACATGGAAACGGCCTTTGTTTCGCACTGGCAAAGACTGGCAAAGCTACTTGGGTATTTAGATACACCTTCGCCGGTTGCCGCCGCGTTATGACACTAGCACCACACAATGACCCCATCAACGACCGGCAATTCAAAGAGCTGGAAATGGCCGCAATTGAACACCGCGACCAAGTGAAAGGCGGCATCGATCCGCTCGCAGCGTTAAAGCCTACGCCGGCCAAGACCACGTGCGATGACACGTTTGAACATGTTGCTCGGGACTACGTCGCAACCCACTCCGCCAACTGGCGCAACGACAAACACGCGGCGCAGTGGTCGAGCACGCTTGAAACCCACGTCTATCCAAAGATCGGGCGCAAGCTGCCATATGAAATCGACGTTGATGACGTGCTAGCGGTCTTGCAGCAGCCGCACATACGACACGGAAAGCGACTGCCACTTTGGGACGCTGTACCAGAGACAGCCTCCCGCGTGCGCATGCGCATCGAGACTGTCATAGCCGCAGCTAAATCGAAGGCGCTAGGCAGCGCAAACCCTCAAATCAAAGCCTTGTGGAAAGACCATTCCAACCCGGCAAAATGGGAAGATTGCCTTGAGCATTGGCTTGGTAAGAAAGGCAAACAATCGAAAGGCCATCATGCGGCAATGGCTTTTGTCGAAGTGCCGGCCTTTATGCAGGCGTTGCGCAACAAAACAGATTATTCGGCCAAAGCGCTTGTGCTGACGATCCTATGCGCAACCCGCACGAGCGAAACTCTGCTCGCAACGTGGGATGAATTCGATCTTGGCAACGCGATTTGGATCATTCCAGCGGAGCGCATGAAAGCCGGGATTGAGCACCGAATTCCATTGAGCAGCGCCGCAGTTGAATTGTTGAAAGGGCTGCCCCGCTTCAAGGATCATCCGTATGTTTTTCCTGGAGCGAGACGCAACCAGCCCTTGAGCAATATGGCCATGCTGGAGCAATTGCGAGGAATGCGACCGGGATTAACCGTTCACGGATTTCGATCCAGCTTCCGCGATTGGGCCGCAGAAACAACCCTTCACCCTGACACCATCGTTGAACAAGCGCTTGCGCATGTGCAAAAAGACAAGACGATAGCTGCCTATCGTAGGGGCGATGGTCTTCTACGCCGCAAACAACTAATGCAGCAGTGGGCAGACTTTCTAACTATCGCAAATGACAACGAATACCGCGAGCAATGGCAAAGGTTTGTTGCATAGGCTTTGACGTTCACAACGGATTATTATTGCCTGTGGATAACTACTTTATGGCCCGGCTTTCGGGCCATTCTTTTTTTGACTAAACATGGCTAGCTGTGATCGATTGCGGTTGCTGCGTCGAGGATACGCGTAGCCAAGTGCGCCGTAGCGAGGATACGCGAGGGGCCGCACGGGCTGGATGGCCCAGCCCTTAAAAAGGGTGCTCGTAGGTGGATGCCTGCAAACTCTTCAATTTCCTAGATAAATTGGAACGCACCCATGCAGGATGCCTTAGTCCTACTCACGCGCGATCAGCTTTGCGCCTTGCTCCACATTTCCGACACCTCGCGCCAGCGTCTCGAAAAGGCCGATCCGGCTTTTCCGCCTAAGCTGAAAATTGGCGCTCGCAAAGTCGGTTATCTACGCACCGATGTGCTCGAATATTTGCAGAAGCAACGAGCGAACGCGGCCTGATGGCTAGTTGAATTGGTTAGCGCCGCGTCGGCGCGATCCGCTCAAGGCGCAATTATCAGACGAAATCAGCGTCTTAGTTGAACACGGTTCGACGGAGAAAAGCTCTGCCGCACCCAGAAAAAACCCGGCTCGCATCGAACGTGCGAAAGCCGGGCTGAAAGGCTCTAGGAATGAATACCTCTATAGCTCCAGTCCTGCCAGCTGGCAACTTCGACGTGCCCGAAGCACTGAAAGCCTACCAGCAATTCGTTGTCTGGCGGCTTGTGAAGCGAGCGGGTGAACCGAAGCCGGCCAAACTGCCATTCGATCCAAAGACCGGTTTAACCGCTAGTTCGACCGATCCGACCACCTGGACAGATTTTGCCACGGCTGCCCGCGTAGCTGCTGCCGGTGGCTTCAATGGCATTGGTTTCGTGTTCACCGCCGACGATCCTTTCGCGTTCATCGATCTTGATGATTGCCGCGATCCGCTCACAGGGGATTGGTTGCCGCACGCCAAAACAATCGTCCAAGCCATCTTCCCCGGCGCGGCGTGGGAAACATCGCAAAGCGGCAACGGTCTCCACGGCATCGCTCGCGTGGGCAACAAGATGGCGTTTGCGAATAAGGCGCGCAAATGGACCAACAACGGTAATCGTTTCGAATGCTACACCGAAGGCCGCTTTGTCGCGTTTGGCCGTTGTGATTGGTCGCGGCTTTATCTGCCCGATGATTGCGGTCCGGCCTTGGCCTCTTGGGTGCCAGATCGGCAATCCGGTCGTCCTGGCGTAGTTGATTGGGAAGACGTGGCGCGGCTTGATTACGCCGGCCCCGCCGATGATGATGAACTGATAAGGCGCGCTACCACCAGCAAGGGTGGGCTGGCTTCGCTTGGCACTGCGCCGCCATTCGCTGCGCTTTGGAGCGGCGATGCGGTCGAGCTAGGCAAGTTCTTTCCCGATCCTAAGCGCTCGTTCGACCGCAGCGCGGCCGAGCTTGCCTTAGCCAATGCGCTGGCGTGGTGGACCGGATGCAACCCCGCGCGTATCGAACGGCTGATGACCATTGCGCCGCTCTGCCAACGTGAGAAATGGCAGAAGCGTGGCGACTATCGCGCCCGCACCATCGCATCCGCTATCGGCGCTCCCGATCGCAAATATTTCACTGGCAAGGAGCGGCGAGAGCAACAGCTACAAGCCAATATGGAAATTGGCGACGACCTACCGACAGCGCCATTGCCAACGCTGATGACGCTGGACGAAATGCACCGCGATCTTGTTCACGTGGGATTTGGATCGCAAATCATTCATCGCGGCAGCAAGACTATCCGAAACAGGGAAGACGCTGCCAGCGAATACGCCGCCAGTGTCACCGAACTTGACACTGGCAAAATCGACAAAGACGGCAATCGTGTTTTGAAGCGGCATCAGACGCTTGAATTGTGGCGTCGATCACAGAACCGCACATCTGTTGATGTCGTGACGTGGCAGCCCGGCCAGCCAGAAATTTGCCGGGCGCTGGAAACGACCGGCAGCGGTCAAACCGCATACAATCTATGGACGCCGCCGCGATTTTCGGAACCACCTTCGAACTGGGAGGATTGGGCGAAGCCCTTCGTTGATCATGTAACCTATCTCGTGCCAATCGACGCCGAGCGCTACCGCTTCCTGCAATGGTTAGCTCATATAGCTCAGAAACCGGGAGAACTTCCTCATACCCACTATTTGTTCATCGCGACCACCACGGGAATAGGACGTGGAACACTTGCATCAATGCTTGTGCGGGCTTTGCGCGGCTATGTGGCCGCGAATGCAGATGTGGGAATGTTGCTCAACAAATCGTTCAACGGGCGATTGTCTCAAAAGCTACTCGCCACGGTGGATGAAATTCGGGAAGGCGGGGGGCAGCGCTATCAGCAGCAAGAGAATTTCAAGAGCGCTGTGGTCGAGGAAGAAAGGGCGATCAATCCAAAATTCGGCAGGCAATATGTTGAACGCAATTGTTGCCGCTGGTTACTTTTTTCGAACCATCTCGACGCGCTCCCGTTCGACAATGGCGACCGGCGCGTCATCGTAATCGAGAATCCAACGGTGCCGGCGGTGCCGGCTTGGTTTGAATATCTTCACAGCATCATGAACCATCCGGCGTTCATCGCGAGCGTGCAGCATTATCTTGCAACGCTCGACACCAGCACGTTCAAGCCGGGCGAGCGCGCGCCAATGAACGCAGCCAAGGCAAAGGCTATTGCAGCCATGGAGAGCGCCGCAGATCGGGCAGCACGGCAATTTGCGGCTGCATGGCCGGGCGATTTCGCTACGACCGACGATCTACGCGACTTTGTCGGCGACGATCTGCCTAAACATTCCGGCGCAATGCGGCACATCATCGAACGCGCCGGCATGAAGGTTGCCGACAAGAAAAGATGGATCAACTTCAAATCCCGAACGATCTTGATCGTGAGAGGTCAGCTCGATCGGCAAGAGTTGGACAATGCTGCCGTTACGGATGTGATCACCAAGGCCCAAACGGCTTTCCGCTCACAGGGGGAGGGTTTTCCTTCTCCAAATCCTTCAAATTCTCCAGTCCAAAGGCTTGGTAAAACCGAAAATAGAAGATTTTTTTAGCGTCCTTTTAGAACTGGAGAATTTGAGGAATGTGAAGAATGCGGGCGAAGGCCAAACGGACGTTACGTCCGCTCGATATCGCATCCAAGTTTTTGAAATGGTTGCGATGATCGGCAGCAATGCTCGTCCAACTAACCATTTTACCAACCGAATTGATCCGCATCGTCTCGATTGCGATGCTGAATGCGGTGATTGCGATGGTCAATGTTGAATAGATGTAATGGTCATAAGAGTAATTTCGGCTATCTTCATTTATCCAGATTAATACCCGACAACAATACCGACATCATCAGATTAAAATCTGTATAAAAGTAATATAGGCGATTGACCACTTTACCTCTTCATAGCTAAAAAAGCCAAATCACGTCACCAATGAGGAACAGAGCTATGAAGTCTTCCTACCAACTCACTGACCGTGCGGCGCTGCTCACGATCAGCGGCGACAGCGGCGCGGCCCATCCACAAGTCGCTGTCATTCCAATGGAAACGGTCGCCAAGAGCGTTGCCTTCGCGCCGCAGTTTGCCGCGCTCGCCAACGTGTTCCCTGTCCTGGCTGATCAGATCGCCGCAGCTAATGAGCGGTTGCAACCCAACGCTCGCGCAGAAGATTTGCGGGGCATGGTTTCCCGCACAGTTGGCAAGCCGTATCAGGCAGCACAGGCGGCAGTTATTGCCGAAGCCTCTGCTGCCAAAGCTTCAAGAGGCGTGGCAATGGCGTACCGCGCCGGCGATCCGGTTTTCTTCCCTATGATTGTCGCCAAGTTCGCAGCAATGCCGGCTGCGCAGCGAGCGGCATTCGCGGAGCGGGCCAGCGTTGAGCAGACAAGCGCGTTGGTCGCTGCCGGCCGGGATTTCTTCGATGGTGTCGATGACAACATTTGGCAGGTTGTCGAGCGCCGGCACATCATCCAAGCGCATATCCGAATCACGGGGTTGCAGGCAGACCATCAACTCCAGCCGAACGCCGCCAATCCAGCTGCCAGCGGTCCGGACGTCCCAGGCGTCGAGAAGGCTGCTGCGGAGGCGCTAAAGCGGCACGAAGCTCGCGGAGAGGTCGTTGCGGCAGCGGAAGGCAGCTTGCGCTCCATCGTCGCCGCTGTGGCGCTGGCAACCGATCTCTCGCACGACGCGGCATACGATCTGCTCACTGGGAAAGCGGCATGAGCATACCGCTACCCACAACGGTGCATTTGCCGACCGTCGCAAAGCTGAATGCCGCTGAAGTGAGCGCGGTATTCGATGGCGCTTCGCGGCAGAAGCTTCACCACTGGCGCAAACACCATGGATTTCCAACTGCATATCGCGGGCAGAACACCTCATTCACTGCAACCGCCAACATAGCCGCCTGGCTGGACCGCCGGGGCGTAAAAGTGAAGTGGGTTTGAGCATGTCCGATACAGAGCGTTCATCTACGGTCCTGCATCTGCCAAATGGGCGGTTTGCACCAAACAATCCGGGTCGGCCGCAGGGAAGCAAAAACAGGATCAGCAACGAAGCGCTGACTGCCGTTCGCGGCATGAAGGACGATGCGATTGAGCAATTGCGTGCGAAGCTGGAGAAGGGCGATTGGGAAGCGGTGGTGTTCGTGCTCAACCGTATTCTACCCAAGGATCGCCCGGTTGAATTGGACGATATGTCGCCAACAACCATCGCAACTGCGCTCGCCAATGGCGATCTCACACCCGAAGAGGGAAGGGCGATTGCTGCCACAGTCGCGCGCCTCAATGAAATTGGCGAACTTGAACAACTCCGCGACCGCATCCAACAGCTTGAACAGATGATTGCCGGCAATGGCACGATGGCGCGATGAGTGGCGGCGCATCGACGCGATCACCGCTGCTGTTCATCGGAACAGTGGTGGCCCGGACCTAGCGAGATTGAACGACCAGCAACGCGTCATCTATGCGGAGTGGCGCCGGCTTTATCAAACGTGGCGACAGCAGTTCACGCAGCCGGATGCTCTGTACGCAGCGATGCTCGAAGGTGGCTGGACGAGACCGACATTGCCGCTTGCCATTCGTACCGCGCTCTATGGCGAGCCAATTAGCGTCACCACTGAAAACGCGCGCGACGTTTATGTAGGGATGATCACATGAACCAAATACCATCAGGCTGCTACTACGTCGCGTCTCTTCGGCTTCAATTCGATGTTTATCGCAGCAGCGTGGTGGAAATCCGCAGGCTGCCAAAACGGCAAAAAAGCTGGTTGGCAATTGATGCTGATCGTATCGACGTCACCGACAGTCCGACGCATTACGACATGGACCGGTGCAAGCTCAATTTGGATGGGCTAGGGCTGCTTAAGTTGATGAGCTTCCTTAGTCGAGATAATCCGCGATCATCTAAGAAAGCCAAGAAGCGGAGGCTTATTACGTGCTTTCCAAACTCGGCGTTCTTTCCCGAAGTGTTCAAAGGGTCGATCTATGCCGCAACAGGAACGGACCACGAAGCGTTTGGCGACATCTCCTACTTCACTAGCGCAGCACGCGCGGCGCATCCAGTCGAGTTTGCCATCCTAAACGCGATCTGCCGCGAGCGATTCCAGCCACAGCCCTATTATTGATGCGCTCCATCCCGTATACTTGGCAGCATGGGTCGGGAGGGACGTGCGTGGGAGCAATCCGTGCAGCGTTGGTTGATGCTGTTGTTGCAGCCCTTCCGGTTGCGTTAGTTTATTTCAGCGGCTGGGCCTATCTGACATCATACCTGGGCGAATTCGGCATCGATGCGACCCAGATCGACATTAGTTTTACGACAGTTCTGGTTTATGCTTTCGTTCCTCTCCAATCTTCCAAAGTATTGTGGGCGATCGGAGCGGTAGCGGCTTCGGGTTTCGTGGCGTTCCTCATTGAGTTGCATTCAGGCGACAAGTCAAAAACCGGGCAGACTTTGGCATTCCTGTTTGTTGTTTTGACTATGGTACTGTTGGTGTTCTTGCTATTCGTCATTAAGGATGCAGCGAGTGCGTCAGGGCAGGAAATGGCTCACGGTGTATGGAGAGGAAAGAAATCACAAAGTGTGATGACGCTAGTCGCCTCGAAGCCGGAGGACGAAGCGAGCGTGCTCTACGAAACCTGCCGGAAGGGGAGGCGATTGCGGCAGATTATCGGCCTACCTGACCAGATGTTCTTAATGTGTCGAAGCGTAGTTGATCCATGCAATCGGGGCACCTTGTTTGCGGTGAGCAAGGATGGCCGCATTGTCTATACGGCTGATAAGATCAGGGAGGATTTGGATGTTATCAAGACGGTCTGCAATAGTTAGTTTCGTGTTTACTTCGGTAGCTATTACTCCCGCGCTAACGCAGGACCAAAGTGATATCTTTAAAGTATTGCTTGTCAAAAGCGCTGGGCCATTCGAGATCAAGGGCGAGAGCGGCGTTATTGGAATGGTCGTCTCAAGGTCGGGCGATATGGTGATGTTCAAGCCCTGCACCGGTGATTCGTTTGAACTTGATCGAAGGCAATTGATCTCTACAAGCAACAAATGCGCAGATAGTCCTTCGACCGACGAGAACCCTCTCGTTGTGAGCTGTGATAATGCATTAAAAGGTTGGGATGTCGGGCTGTACACACAAGCGGTCAAAAACGACGGTCCGATTGGGACAACCTTTTTCGAGAAGCCTGGAGAGATGGTACTGGGTTCTGTCTTGCTCGACGCCAACAAGATGGCTGCAACAATCGACACTGCATCTCAGCTGAAGGACTGCGGACCGGCGCTAGGTGTCGTAGGATTCGACAAGGCTGGGTTTGCGAAGGTCAGCCTAATTCCGTCGATTGAGGGCATCCAGCTAGATGAAATGAAATAGGGTCTAACCGGCCCAAAACTCGCTCGTGATCTCGGAATTGTGGATGGTCTCAGCATCAAGCCTACTAGGCGCGGCCGGCGAATATCATGTGATGTCGCAGTTATTGCGGCGCGGCTTCATTGCTGCGCTCGCGCCCGTAGGTGTGCCAAACTGCGATATCGTGGTCACGGACGATATAGGGGACCGGCTGTGCGCCATCCAGGTTAAAACCCGAGTTGACAAAGGCTCTGATGGCGGCTGGCATATGGGCAAAAAGCACGAAGCAATTGAATCCCCTACGTTGTTCTATGTGTTTGTTGACTTTGGAAAAGACGTTAGTGAACAGCCGATTTGCTACGCCGTTCCAAGCTCTGTCGTAGCTGATGTAATTCGGAGATCGCATAAAACTTGGCTCTCTTCGCCCGGCAAGAAAGGACAGCAACGGACCGACACAGATTTTAGGCGGTTCCTGCCTGACTATGACAAAATGGGGATACTGATCGGGCGGGGAGCTGGCTGGCTGGACTCCTATCGCGATGCTTGGTCGCTGCTCGCCAAACCCACGCTCAAGCCCTAGTGAGCTAGCTCCGCATGTGAGCATCAAATATCCAAACAGACGCCGGCCCGGCAAACAGTGGGCGAACTCCCAATGAATGCAACGATCAGCGATCCCCGCAGTACCGATGGCTGCGGCTAGGGTAATCGCAAGGGAGATTTCGGCCTGCTCGGCTGAGCGGCCCTCCGTCTAACTTCTGCCGTCCAACTTACGCTTGATTTCGATCGGGACTCGCTTGCCTGGGTGACCCACGTCAATTCGCAAACCCGCAGCTTTGTGTTTGGCGCCTAGTCGCAGGATACCGGCGTCCTGCCTGCTAGAATACAAGTAGCGCTCAGAAAAGTGAGCCCGCTGGCGATTATAGAGCCTCCCCCGTTCCTTCGGCGCTCGTTGGACGCCTGGAGAGCGCTGTTCCCCCCAATACATTTCGAGCATTCTAGTGGGGGCAAGCGGGAGGGTCACAAACGCTTTTTTATGCGCAAATCCTCCGTCGCCATAGGAAGGGTGCACGTACTCTGTTGGGGTAATTCTCACAACTGGGCTATCGCTCGTGATTAGAAGTTGGCCCATTGGTTCGACCACAATCCAGCTCATATCGTTCAGGATATCGGTCAACGGAGCAGCGGCTGAAATCGACATTAGGCCGGCGCGTCTATCAACCGACATCGTGTATCGAGTCTTGTCATTGAAAAATTCAAAGAGTTTGTCACGTTCTTCTTTGGTGGTTTTCTTTTCGCCTCGCTCTGCTTCCATCCTATCCATGGTTTCATCTAGCCGTCCGCGGTCGCTAAAACCCACGTTTCCAACAGCCTGGATCATATCTCCATATAGGCGTGCAGTAGCATTCAGCATTGCGGGACTTCGTGTGTACAGAGTCGCGATAAACAATGAGAAATCGAAGCGCTCTTGTCCTTTTAGTGTCTCTCCTCTCAGCAATTTCGGGTATAAGGGCGCGGCGGCGGACTCGACCTTGGCAAGCCATTCTTCAAGCTGATCGTTGTATTCTCCATCGAGGCCTTTGATTGAATAAAAATTCGTCTCTGCGGCCGTATTCTCAGCGCGATCGGCGCGGGCGCTCCCTTCGCGCTTGTCGTAGGTCCACACTTTCCCCTCCGGGTCGACAAAATTTGCAAGGTAGAAACGGGGAACAAAGTGCTGTTTCTTCGGTCGGCTCATGGTGCAAAGCTTGGGGCTGGTTGTGAAGTTGGGTGAGTTGCAGGAAAAAGGGGGCAAATCAAGCGAACTGGCGGTGGCTGCCCGCCGTGCTCAAATTCCCATCTGTCGGGCTATCGCTTTGATCGCCGCCACCCAGCCGCCACGGCGTCTGCTTCTGAGCAGAACCATCGTTCGCCTTTGGCTTCAGTGATTTTGGTGGCGCTGTAATATTTCTGCCCAGGCACGTGATAGATGCGCTCGCCTTCTGCTGAAATGTTCCCTTTGATAAGGCAGCCGTTGGTGTCGCTGCCGAGAGCAAATAGCGGTGCCGACGTTGTTTGCCCGTCGTCGCTGTGCTGTGCTCGCCAGTCCCACGGCGGCTGAAACGATCCTACCCACAAGCCGACCTTTGACGCCTTGGCCTTCGCCTGTTGCGAGGCATACGCACCGTTGCTGTATTTCGGCCAATCGAGCGCTTGACCGCGCTCGACCATCCATTCTGCCACCCCTGTGCCGTCCGCCCGCCGGCAATCGCCCACGTAGCGGCCATAACGATCCCATGTAACGAAAGAGCATTGAACCGGCCCGGAGGCGGCTAGGAAGCTGTCCAGCGCATCGGCAGACCGCCGACCGCAGGGATACTCGAAGCCCTTTGCGTCGTCGCAATATTGGCGGCTCTCCGGCGCGTCGATCCCGTTGAAACGGATGCGTTGGCCGTGCACCTCAATCGTGTCGCCGTCGATAACCGAAGCCATCCCGGTTATCGGCGCGGGACTCGGCTTGGTCAGGTTCTGTAGGTTGATCTCAGGCAATGAGCCGCTGTGCTGCATAACGAACTGCGTCGCCAATGCCGCAGCCGCAGCTACCGTCACGAAGATCACGCGCAAAGGCATGCCTGCGAACCGGTTCTGGCGATACCGCCTCGCTCCGGTTCGCTTTCGCCATTTGTCGGACCGGTTCTCATAGCGAGATCTTTCTACCATTTTTCAGTTCTCGCAGCCGATACCGTCGTGATCGCCGTCCAATTTGTTAGGATCAGCGCCGTTGATCGTCACCGGGCCAACTACGACCGGCCTATTCCCCTTTCCACCGGCACAATCCAAGTCGCCGCCACCGCTCGGGGCCGTACCTCGATAGCGTTGGACGACTGCTACAACCCGCGCGCCGTCACTCTCAATGTGCGTGTTTTGGCTGTTCGGATTGAATCGATCGACGGTTTGCAAAAGCTGGTTGGCGTGGTTCGAGTCGCCGGCCGCGAGTGTCACCGTATCGTAATGGTTCAAATAGTCGGCAGCGCATCCCGTAACTAGCACTGCAATTGTAGCGGTCGAAAACAAACGCCAATACATGAAAGTATCCCCCGACACCCAACCAGATCATGCACCTTTTGAATTTTGTTGTCGAATCTGCCGACGAACGGGCTTGCGCGCGGTCTTCCACTACGCAATGTTGCCGATGGGCAAACAACAAATTTGGGGTGGGGACTGTGAAGCGATTTGTCTTATTGATGTCGATGTTCGCTGGCGTGGCAGGGTGTGCGACGCCTCCTGAGAGGATCGCAGGAGTTCCGAACGCCGGCCCGTGTACGCAGGCTGACAGAGAGCGTTTGGCCGTCATTTCAAACCAGCAAAACAAGGCCGCGACCGGCGACGCCTTGGGGGTTTTTCTCATAGGCGTGCCCGTCTCTTCGATGTCAGGAGGTGATCACGAAACTGAGATCGCAATTCTTAAGGGACGGTGTGGCGCGCCGAAGACCTAGGTGGTCAAATTCAGTGCCGACGCACTGGATCGGTTAGCGCATCTGGTTAGTTGCACCGAAAACGGAAGCATCGCCAACGGAACGGGCGGAGGGGTTCTCCTCCCGCCTTTAAATTTGACGGGCTTACCAGGCCATAGCGCGCGACCCGCTCACGGAAACGATCGACTCGGTCTACCCTGTTCCTCAATTGAGGAGGATTAGGCTATGCGGGCTATATGCGTTGCGTTGCTTTTGATGTTTGTCAACACTGCTGCTGCGCAGGAAACGCAGCAGCAGTCAAGCGATAGCCAAGCAGCTGGTGGCGCAAATGAGCCTGTTGCATGGAAGTCGGCCTTCCCGGTGAAAATCATTGAGAATCCCGTCGATGCCGCTCATGCAACTGAACGGGAGGCAATATCAGATAGGCATGATGCGGAAGATTTGGATGCTCAAGTTCGTGCCGCCGATGCCGCCGAACGTGGCGCAAGGGCTAGTGAGCGCCAAGTTCTACCAACATACGCCCAAGCCGTCTTTGGGCTGCTTGGGATGGGATTGCTTTTCTACACTCTGATTTTGAACAGCCGAGCCACGAATGCAGCGGTTGAAGCTAGCAAGGCGGCAGCTGCCGCCAACAAAATCGCCCAGGACCATTTCGTTGCTGATCAACGCCCTTGGATCGCGATCGGTGCACCCAGCGTTTCAATCTATTCCGATGATGGTACGTGGCCGGTCATCGCCGTCCAGATCGAGACACAGAATCTTGGAAGAAGCCCAGCGTTAAGCGTTGAAATCCACGTCAAAGTAGAGTTTCCAAGAATCATAATGGACAATAACGGCGCAGTGGAGGCCTACGTGTCTGAGCTAACGACGCCAACTAACTGGAAGCGCGGAAATACTGTGATTTTTCCCAATTTCAATCCGAAGCTTCAGGGCTTTAGTGACTATCTGGACAAAGCTGCGCCGATGAAAGGAGAAGCGCGACTGATAGTTTGTGCAACTTATAAGGCTGGTGGCTCCTCAGATATTTTCCATGCCGCAAAAGCATTTCGCATGTCATCATCTTACTTCGACGACCTAGGGGCTGGATCATCGTCATCCACCAATGCCAAAGTCCGCTATATCGAACGCAGCGACTCCATCGGGTAGGGCGTAGGATCGAGACTGCGGAAGCCACTAGGGGAGGCAGATTTTTGGATCAAGAAGAGGGATTTTTCCAACCGCTTTTCCTGGGCTCTTCGTCGAAGAGATATGACGAAATTGCAACGACCCACCGCTTCTCGCTAGTGCACTATACATCTGCGACGGTCCTACTTGAGATAATAAAAAACCAGGCAGTCTGGATGCGCAACGCACGGTGTATGAATGACTTCCAAGAGGTGACATATGCATTGGATGGTATTCGAGCGTTTTTTAGCGATGCCAAAAACGCACAGGGGTTCAAACAAGCCTGCGACAGTTGCCACCCCGGCACCCACAGCGACCTGGATAGGTTGCTAAATGGACATCTGCCATCCGTTGAAAATGGAGCTTATATCACCTGCCTATCGGAGCACGACAATCGCAAAGAGCGGAGTGGCCGTCTGTCGATGTGGCGTGGGTACGGCGGAAAAGACGTAGCTGTGGCTATCTACCTAAACAACAAAGCGATTGTAGGAGAAGGCCCGTATGGTCTGTCAGGATATCCAGTAGAATACTGGAACCTAAATCAGATTTTTAATGAACTCAGGAAGCGTATTGCGTTCATCAAGCGCAACAAGGAAAAAATACAATCTAAACCAAAATCTGAATTTATCTCAAGTTTGTTCGCAATGTTTCAGTATTTTGCAACGGCAGTGAAGCATCCATCCTTTTCTGAGGAGAAGGAGTGGCGTCTGGTTTATTTGCCGAACATCTTCCCAACTCCCGGACTGCAAGAAAAACGAATAGTCCGCGCCATCAACGGAATGCCACAGACGATATATTGCATCCCGATTGATGGAAAGCCGATCAATCAGGGAAATGCGGTGACCATTGACATGCTGGTTTCAAAAGTTGTGGTTGGTCCGTGCTTTGAGGCGTCGGTTGCATTGGACGCGATCCGAACCGCCTTGCTCGATGCCGGCCATCAGGGATTAGCCCAAAACGTCTCTTTTTGCGGAATCCCATTCCGAGAAAAGGTATAGCGCTCGAATGGGCGCCACTAACCTCGCCGCATCTTGTGAATTTCTAACCTGACCGGCCCGCCACGGTCGCAGCTAGTGCCGAGCGGCACCCGTTCGACGGTACTGAAAAGCGCATCCTTGCCATATCCGCTTGGTGCATGACGTGACGGCTGTTGCCGCCTAAAAGCTGGCCGCAAAACCACCCGCACTATATGTACACGTCTTATTCTGACTCCGGGGAGCAAGCTGACGTTGAGTAGGCGAGGGAACGAACCTGGAAAATGTATTTTTTGTGACGGCGGAAGTTTGTCAAAGGAACATATTTGGCCCGATTGGCTGAGCGCGTACGTTCCAAAATTCGGCGTCAGCTGGGTGCATACAGCAAACCTACTTGATCTTGATGCGTTAGGAAACGCTACGGAGCAGCATAGACGCGTCGTCGAAAAGCCGGGCGATCCAAGGTCGAGGAAGCTGCGGTGTGTCTGCAAGCGATGCAACAACGGATGGATGAGCGGATTGCAGACCGATGCGAAGGCTGCGCTGCTCGACCTAATCTTAGGTCGTGATCGCAGGCTCGACGAGGACGATCAGCTTGCACTGGCTACATGGGCAGCGATGTTTACGATGGTGTACGAACATGCCGACCGTGCAACTATCGCGATACCAGCCGAATTTCGAAAGCAATTCAGCGTTGATCAGAAACTCAGTGCGAATTGGCGCATTTTTATAGGCACTTATCAGGGCTTGCAATGGCACGGTAATGCAGCGCATCGCGGAATGGCACTTAGTTCACTCTCCGGTGAAAATCAGGGAATGAACGTCCAATCAACTGCATTTGCACTTGGAAGTTTATTTTTCCTGGTGTGGACTAGCTTCTCTCCAGATTTAAATTTGTCTGACATCAGCGTACCCACCGATTGTTTGGTGGAACAGATTTGGCCAATTCGTTCAGATGGCACTATAAGACCAGCTGGAATATTGTTCGATAGTCAATTCGAACGTAACTTTCGATTGCTTTCAGAACTATTAGGTTGGAATCCGCCGATGTTTATCTTATAGACACGGAGAGATTGATCGCCCTCATTCCTCTCGAAAATCCTGTAACGAAGCGTGTCGCAAATCTTCCTCGCCTCGGAGGTGCTTCACACGCCCAATTAGGCCCGGCTTGACCCATTGCGTTGCCGGTCGCTTCATCGCCTTCGGTCCCGGTCCTGCATGGTGATGGACGCGCTGCCAGAGCCGTTCGCGCATCTCGCGGTTTAAGGTGATGAACGCCGATCCGACATAGCGTCCAGTGCCGCGCTCTGCCATCAATGCAAAGGCCGGCTTGCCTGCCTCGCGCTCGACACCTAGTAGATCGAATTCATCAATGCTGTACGCCTTGGTCTTAAGCCACGCCGTTGAAGCGCCGCTGCGATAGACGCTGTCTTTCCGCTTCGATACCATCCCCTCTAGGCCGGCTTGGTCGACCAAGTGAAAGATTGCTTTTGGATCGCCGGGCAACGCCTGGCTGAATTGAATATGCTGCCCTTCGGGTACCAATTCAGCGAGGATTTCGCGGCGATCCTCTAGCGGCATATCGCGAAGATCGTGGCCGTTGAGTGCAAAAGATCGAAGGCGACGAAATACAAGTCGTGCTGCCGACGCATGATCGCTTTTCGCAATTCACCAAAGTCCGAAATGCCAGCGTCATTCAGGACGACAATTTCGCCGTCGATGATAGCGCTTTCAACATTGAGGGAAGCAGCTGCTTTTGCGAAATCGCGATATTTCGTTGTCCAATCGAGACCGCGACGAGTGAAGATTCTAACGCCGCCATCATCGATGACGATCTGTGACCGGTAGCCGTCGAATTTAACTTCATGAATCCAATTCGCGCCGTCCGGAGGTTTTTCAACCAACGTCGGCATCAATGGCGGAATGAATTTCAGACGCATGTACTAACCCCAATCGCGCGATTCAAAGCGCAGTTGCTAATTTAGTTCCAGCGCATTTTAGGCGAATTGGATTTTGAATGGTTAGCACGCGGGTGGTTAGTGGATTGGTTGGTGGTCGACTAACCAGAAATCGCCAAAACCTATGGTTTCTGGCCTTTTCAGGGCTTGACTTGGCGGAGGGAGTGGGATTCGAACCCACGGTGGGCTTGCACCCACGCCGGTTTTCAAGACCGGTGCCTTAAACCGCTCGGCCATCCCTCCAACGTGACTTTTCAATCATCTAGGAACATCAACCGACCCAGTGAACGACAGTTGGTATCGAATGATACCTATCCTTCCGGACCAGCTTGCGGTTCATTTCTCTAGAGCGTTGCCCATCGCCAAGTCAACCATCGGCGCTGTCATGGATAATAGGGGGTGGCGTTCGTTACCCGAACGGAGCTGCGAACCCGTTTTCGAAGGAGCCGGGATCTAATTGCGATCCTTGCTGCCGACCTGCACAAGTTGCAGAAGACCCAGCACGACAAGTGCGAGCAAGGTAGCCAAAGCCGCGATCTGCCAGAACCCGAGCCCAACCGCCAGGCCTATGGCGCCTGCCAGCCACATGCCCGCCCCAGTGGTAAGCCCTTGAACCTCGCCCTTGGAGAAGAAGATCAAGCCCACGGCCAGAAATGCCACGCCGGCAGTCGTGGCTTCGATCAAGCGGATAGGATCAATGGCGATTTCCTGACCATCGAAGACGTGAAGATGAGTAATCTCGATCGTGAGGATGGCAATTAGAGCCGTCGCAACACAGACTAGGATGTGTGTCCTCAATCCGGCCGGTCGGTTACGCCATTCGCGTTCGATCCCAACGATGGAGCCAAGGACGGCCGCGAGCAAAAGCCTGGCTGAAATTACGGAAAAGGGCAGCCACGTCTGTTGCCCGAAACGTTCAATGAATTCATCCATGAGGCGCAGAACGTATCTCGGGTCGGTCGGTTCCAGGCAGCCGCGCTTCATGCCACAGGTTCACTTCCAGACTCCAAAGGACAGAGGTCTCGGATGCCTCCTCACAGGCGCCCGGCCAGCCCGGGACCTGGCCGCCACATTCCTGCCCGGTTCCGGACACAATCGATTAATACGCTGATAAACAATTCCTGCGCACAAGGGATGGGGATTGGCGCGTCGCAGGCATTGCTCATCTGGCTCCGCCGAAATTCTAGAAGCGGCGCCTGTGTCGAGACGGTAGGGGACATCGGAAAACATGCAGACCACGACGCATCGGCGTCTTCGTCGCGCTCCTGCTTTGGTGTTGTGCGCTCTTTCGGCTGCGTTGCTGGCCGCGTGCGCGTCGCCGCAGTCCGAGCCGAAAGCCATGGTCTACAAGAAGCCTCGCTCGAAGGAATATTTTGCCGAGACCGAATACGGCGTGAAGGCCAGCCCGCGCGTTCAGTACATGCGGCGCGGCGGCGGCCGCGACCAGTTGGGCAAGCCCTATCAGGTGCGCGGCAAGTGGTATTACCCCAAGGAAGACAAGCGCTACGCCAAGGTCGGTCTCGCCTCCTGGTATGGCGATGCCTTCCACGGTCGTCTCACAGCCAATGGCGAAGTCTACGACATGACCCATCTGACGGCGGCGCATCCGACCATGCCGCTGCCAAGCTACGCCCGTGTCACCAACACCGAGACCGGAAGCTCGGTCATCGTGCGCGTCAACGACCGCGGCCCCTATCACGAGGGACGCATCATCGATGTCTCGGAACGCGCCGCGCAAATGCTCGACTATGCCAAGGTCGGCACGGCCAGGGTCAAGGTGGAATATATTGGCCGCGCACCGCTCGACGGCGACGACGACCAATATCTGGTCGCCTCCTACCGCCCGGGCAACCGCCCGGACCCGTCCGATGGCTTGCCGACCGGCGTCATGGTGGCGATGAACGGACCTTCGCCGAGCCTATCTGTTGGCGCACACCCTGCCGTAGTGCCGTTTCCTGGTCAGTTGACGAATTCCGACACACAGCCAGTGATGTCGATGCAGGCACCGGCCTCAAGCGATGTGACGCTGCCTGAATTCGGGCCGATCGTGCCTCAGCGCCCGGAATCGCCCTTTGCCGTGGCTTCGCTCTCCTATGCGGATGAGCGCGTACAGCGCGCCGACGTCTTTGCAGCGCTTGACGACCAGGGCATGTCGCCAGCCGACATCCTGCAATCGTGGAAGAAATCCAACCCGCAGGCATCGCCTGCCGTTTCCGACTATGTCGCCGCCGGATCCTTCGACGATGCTGCCGAGGCAAAGCGGGTGGCTGCGGCTCTCGAACCGTTCGGCAGGACCGAAATCCAGAGCACCGAACTCGACGGCAATGACTGGTACGCGGTCAATCTCTATCCGGATGGCCATGGCAATGTCGACGACCTCTTGCGCGCGGCATGGTCGCATGGCGCGCCGGACGCGCTGGCTGTGCGCAACTGACCAACAAAGGCACGCCGGTTTTGTCATTGCGCGGTTGATCCGCCGGGAAGAAGCCTGATAGCGTTGCGGCAAGTTTCTGCCGGCTAACAGTCGAGCCTCTTCATGCGATTTCGCCTTTTCCACCCTTTTGCCGGGCTTTTTGGCCTTGGCTTCTTGCTTGCCGCGCTGGTTCCGGCCAACGCACAGCTTTTCGAGACCAAGGCGACGCAGGCTTTCATGATCGATGCCGAAACCGGCACGGTGCTGTTTTCCAAGGATGCCGACCAACCGATCCCGCCGGCCTCGATGGCCAAGCTGATGACCATGGAGATGGTCTTCAACGCCATCAAGTCGAAGCGCATGAGCCTCGACGACACCTTCGTGGTTTCGGAAAATGCCTGGCGCAAGGGCGGCGCCCCGTCGGGAACGTCGACCATGTTCGCCAAGCTCAAATCGGCGATCCGGGTCGAGGATCTGATCCAGGGGGTCACCATACAGGCCGCCAATGACGGCTGCATGGTGCTGGCCGAAGGCATGGCCGGTTCGGAAGAGAATTTCGCGGCGCAGATGAACGATCGCGCGCGCCAGATCGGGCTCGCGAAATCGACATTCGTCAATTCGACCGGCCTGCCGGCCGACGGCCAGCAGACGACGGTGCGCGAACTGGCGCAGCTTGGCCTGCATATATGGCGCGAATATCCGGATCTCTATCTCTATTACGGCCGGGCCGATTTCACCTGGAACAAGATCTCGCAAAAGAACCGCAACCCGTTGCTGGCCATGGGCATCGGTGCCGATGGGCTGGCGGTCGGGTCGAGTGAGGCGGGCGGTTTCGGCATCGTCGGCTCGGTCAGCCATGACGGGACCAGGGTGTTCGCGGCGATGAGCGGATTGGCCAATGACCGCGAGCGCGCCGAGGAAGCGCGCAAGCTGCTCGAATGGGGCGTCCGCTCCTTCGAGAAGACCGAGATTTTCGCCAGCAACGAAGTGGTCGGCGAGGCCCAGGTGTTCGGCGGCGCCAAATCCAGCGTAGCGCTGAAGGCAAAGGCGCCCATCGACGTCCTGCTGCCGATCGCCAACCGCGACAAGCTGACCGCCAGGATCGTCTATCAGGGGCCGGTATCGGCGCCGGTGGAGGAGGGACAGCCCGTCGGCGCGCTGCGCGTCTGGATCGGCGACACGCTGAGCCAGGAAACCCCGCTTTTCGCCGCCGAATCGGTTGGCGTCGGCACACTGCCGCAACGAGCGTTTGATGCCGCCAGGGAACTGGCCGTAGGCTGGCTGCGTTGAGTTCCTGCGGCGTGGACCTTTTCTCGGGCGCGGACTAAGACACCAGCGCAAAGCAGGACAAAGGCCTTTCGATTGGCAAGCGGATTTTTCATCACCTTCGAAGGCGGCGAGGGCGCCGGCAAGTCGACGCAGATCGAGCGGCTGGCCCAGAAGATGCGCGCCAAGAAATACGATGTCCTCCTCACCCGCGAACCCGGGGGGTCACCCGGCGCCGAGGCGGTCAGGCACGTGCTCCTGTCCGGCGCCGCCGAGCCTTTCGGGCCGAAGATGGAGGCGCTGCTGTTTGCCGCCGCACGCTCCGACCATGTCGAGCAGGTCATCCGGCCGGCGGTGGAGCGCGGCTCCATCGTGCTTTGCGACCGTTTCCTGGATTCGTCGCGCGTCTATCAGGGCGTCACCGGCGGCCTCGATCCGGCTTTCATGGAAGCTCTGGAGGAGGTCGCCATCAACGGCATGATGCCGGACATGACGCTGATCCTTGACATTGACCCCGCCGAGGGCTTGCGGCGCGCCGCCGCGCGGCGTGGCGCCGAGGACGGTCCGGACCGCTTCGAAAAGGAGACGCTGGACATCCACCAGCGCCGCCGTGACGCCTTCCTGGCGATCGCAGCGGCCGAGCCGGACCGCTGCATCGTGATCGACGCGTCGGCGCCTCCCGCTGCGGTGGAGGATGTCATCACCGCGGTGGTGTTCGCCGCACTTGAGGCGAGGGCGCCCGCGCGCAACCGACAGGCGGCGCCCGCATGATCTTCGAACGCATCGCTCCCGAGCAGCACGACACGCTGGACGGTGTACCGGAGCCGTCCGAGACGCTGCGCCTGGTCGGCCATGAGCAGGCGGCCGCGATGCTCGCTGCCGCCTATCGCTCGGGAAAACTGCCGCATGCGTTGATCTTTGCCGGGCCGGTCGGCATCGGCAAGGCGACGCTTGCCTTTCACCTGGCGCACCATCTGTTGAAGCATCCGGCCTTCGACCAGGCGCCGGACACGTTTGCCGTTCCCGATCCGGCCTCACCGCTGTTTCGCCAGATCGCCACCGGGGCGCATCCCGGCGTGCTGCACCTGACCCGGCCGCTGAACGACAAGACCAAGAGTTTCAAGACCGTCGTCACCGTCGACGAGATCCGCAAGGTCAACCGCTTCCTGTCGCTGACCTCGCATGACGGCAGCTACCGGGTGGTGATCGTCGATCCGGCCGACGACATGAACACCAACGCCGCCAATGCCTTGCTGAAAAACCTCGAGGAGCCGCCGAGCCGCACGCTGTTCATCCTCATCGTGCATGCGCCGGGCAGCCTTTTGCCGACCATCCGTTCGCGCTGCCAGATGGTGCGGCTGACGCCGCTCGATGCCGGCAGCCTGATGAGTGTTCTGGAGACCGTCGAGCCGCCGCCACCTTCCGATCCTGCTGCGCGCGCGGCACTAGCGGAACGGGCAGGGGGCAGCGCCCGCAATGCGATCCTTCTGACCCAATATGGCGGGCTGGAGATTGCCGGCACCCTCGACGCCCTGGTCACGTCGGGCAAGAGCGACATCGCCGGCGCCTATCGCCTTGCCGAGGCCGTCGCCGGCCGCGACCAGGCGATCCAGTTCGACATCTTCAACCGCCGCGCGCTCGATCTGCTCTCCACCGGCGCCAGTGAAGCCGCGCTGGCCGGGGATCTCGCGCGGGCGAAAACGCTGTCCGACACTTGGCACGAGGCGCTGAACGCCATATCTGAGACCGATACCTACAATCTCGACAAGAAGCAGCACGCCTTGACCATGATCGACCGACTGAATTCCGCAATGCGAATGTGACCGGATCCGGCCTCGGGTCGGGATGGCAATCGCCGTCTCGATGCGATATCCACCGCTCACACTCAATTCGGACATTCATGACGGTTCATTCATGTCACGCGACACATTCTACATCACCACACCGATTTTCTATCCGAACGGCAAGCCGCATATCGGCCACGCCTATACGGTCATTGCGACCGACGCGCTGGCCCGCTTCCAGCGCCTGGACGGCAAGGACGTGCTCTTCCTCACCGGCACTGACGAACACGGCCTCAAGATGCAGCAGACGGCCGAGAAGGAAGGCATAACGCCACTCGCGCTTGCCGACCGCAACTCGGCGATCTTCCGTTCGATGACAGAGGTCCTGGGCGGCTCGAATGATGATTACATCCGCACGACGGAACCACGCCACTACGAGTCGTGCCAGGCGATCTGGAAGGCGATGGCGGCCAATGGCGACATCTATCTCGACCGCTACAGTGGCTGGTATTCGGTCCGCCAGGAAGCCTATTTCGAAGAGAGCGAAACCACGCTCGGCGACGACGGCGTGCGCCGCGAGCCGCTTGGCTCGCCGGTCGAATGGAATGAGGAGGAAAGCTACTTCTTCAGGCTTTCCGCCTATCAGGACAAATTGCTTGCGCTGTACGAAAGCCAGCCCGATTTCGTCGGTCCGGCCGAGCGCCGAAATGAGGTGATGAGCTTCGTCAGGTCCGGCCTCAAGGACATCTCGGTCTCGCGCACGACCTTCAATTGGGGCGTGCCGGTGCCCGGCGACGACAAGCATGTGATGTATGTCTGGGTCGATGCCTTGACCAACTACATCACCGCTGCCGGCTATCCCGACACCAAGGCCGAGCAATGGCGCTACTGGCCGGCCACGCACATTATCGGCAAGGACATCGTCCGCTTCCATGCCGTCTACTGGCCGGCTTTCCTGATGTCGGCCGGCATCGAACTGCCGAAGCGCGTCTTCGCGCATGGCTTCCTGTTCAACCGCGGCGAGAAAATGTCGAAGTCGGTCGGCAATGTCGTAGACCCCTTCACCATGGTCGAGCATTACGGCCTCGACCAGGTGCGCTATTTCTTCTTGCGTGAGGTGCCATTCGGCCAGGACGGCAGCTACAGCCATGACGCGATCGTCAACCGCACAAATGCCGATCTCGCCAACGGTCTCGGCAATCTGGCGCAGCGCTCGCTGTCGATGATCGCCAAGAACTGCGGCGGCGTGGTGCCGCATCGCGGCGAGCTGACCGAAGCCGACAGCGCGATCCTCGACCAGGCGGTGGAAGCGCTGGGTACCGCGCGCCAGGCGATGGCGGAACAGGGCATCCATCTCGCGTTGGCGGCGATCTTCGGCGTTGTGGCGGAAGCGGATCGCTACTTCGCCTCGCAGGCGCCCTGGGCGCTGAAGAAGACCGATCCGGCGCGCATGGAAACAGTGCTGTGGACGACCGCCGAACTGGTGCGGCGCGTGGCATTGCTGTGCCAGCCCTACATTCCGGGGTCGGCCGGCAAGCTGCTGGACCTGCTGGCGGTGCCGGCGGACAAGCGTGACTTCGCGCATGTCCATGCCGACTATGCGCTGGTGCCCGGCACGGCGCTGCCCGCGCCGGAGGGCGTGTTTCCGCGTTATGTCGAAAACCCTGAGGCGAGCGCCTGATGCTGGTCGACAGCCATTGCCATCTCGAGTTTCCGGATTTCACCGAGGAGCGGGCGGCCATCGTCGCCCGCGCCAAGGCTGCCGGTATAGGTCACATGGTGACCATCTCGACACGCGTGAAGCGGTTTGCGCAAGTGCTTGAGATTGCCGAGAGTTTCGACGAAATCTATTGCTCGGTCGGCACTCATCCTCACAATGCCGGCGAAGAGCTGGATGTGACGGCTGAGGACCTTGTGCGCCTGTCCGCGCACCCGAAGGTGGTGGCGATCGGCGAGGCCGGGCTCGACTATTTTTACGACAAGGCGCCACGCGATGCGCAGGCGCAGGGCTTTCGTACTCACATAGCGGCCGCGCGCGAGACCGGCTTGCCGCTGGTGATCCATTCGCGCGATGCCGATGACGACATGGCTGCCATCCTCGAAGACGAAACAGGGAAGGGCGCCTTCCCCTTCATCCTGCATTGTTTTTCGTCGGGGCGACGGCTGGCCGACGTGGGCGTCAAGCTTGGTGGCTATGTGTCCTTCTCGGGCATACTGACCTTCAAGAACTCAGCCGATTTACGCGCCATCGCAGCCGATGTGCCGCATGACCGGCTGCTGGTCGAGACCGACGCACCGTATCTGGCGCCGGTGCCGTTCCGCGGCAAACGCAACGAGCCGGCCTATGTCGCGCATACAGCCAAGGTGCTGGCGGAGACGGTCGGCGTTGGCGAAGCCGAGATCGCGACGCTGACGACGGCGAACTTCTTCCGGCTGTTCGGCAAGATGCCGCGGCCCGCCGGGCTCTGACGCATGAGCGACCGGCTGCGCCTCACCATCCTCGGCTGCGGCTCGTCACCTGGCACGCCGCGCATCACCGGCGATTGGGGCAATTGCGACCCGGCCAATCCGAAAAACCGGCGTACACGCTCAGCCGCGCTCGTCGAGCGGATAGCAGCCAACGGCGCCAGAACCACGGTCGTCATCGACACCGGGCCTGATTTCCGTGAGCAGATGCTGATGGCGGCCGTCCGGCGCATCGACGCCGTCGTCTATACGCATCCGCACGCCGACCACATCCACGGCATCGACGATCTGCGCAGCTACGTGCTGGAGCAGCGCCATTTGATCGATGTCCATGCCGACCAGCCGACCATGCTCAGGCTGCGCGAAGCGTTCGGCTATTGCTTCGAGACGCCGTTTGGCAGTTCCTATCCGCCGATCGTCAGGCCGCACATCATCGATCACGCAAGGGCGGTGACGATCGAAGGCGAGGGCGGTGCCCTCACCCTCGAGCCGCTGCCGCAGATCCATGGCGACATCATTTCGCTCGGCTTCCGCATCGGCGGGCTGGCCTACTGCCCCGATATAAGCGACTTCCCGGATGCCACCGCCGAGCGGCTGCGCGGCCTGGAAATGCTGGTCATCGATGCCTTGCAGTACCATACCCATCCCAGTCATCTGTCGCTCGTTCAGGCGCTTGGCTGGATTGAAAAACTGGCGCCGAAACAGGCCGTGCTGACGCATATGCATGTGCCGCTCGACTATGCCACGGTGAAGGCCGAGGTGCCGGCCAACGTCACTCCGGCCTATGACGGCATGGTGATCGAAATTCCTTTATGAGACAGCATGATACGAGCAGATCTTTATAAGGACGTTCGGTTCTTCGGCGCGAAGATCAACAGCGTTCCAATCCGCTCATAGCCCATGCGGGGATAAAGCAGCGCTCCGGCACGCGTCGCCAACAGCATCGAGCACCGCGACCCATGCGCTTTGTCGTCATGCAGCATTTTGGCCATCAGCGCCTGGCCGATGCCTCGACGCCGGTGCGAAGGCTCGACAAACATTGCCGAGCACCATGTGGCGCCGACGGCGTCTATGCTGCGCACACGCCCGACGATGGCGTCGCCATCGAGCGCCACATACTGGCGAAACGGCGCATCGTCGCCGAGTTGATCGTCTGGAAGTGGCCGCCTGCGTATGACCTTTCCCAGTTGTGCAGCGCGTTCAGCCGTCCTCACGCGTTCGATAGAGACGATTGCTGGCGGGTCTGGAATTTGGCGCAGCGACTGGATGAAAAAGCCTTCCGTCCGCAGCAGCCGGTAGCCGAGCGCCTTGTAGGCCGTTCGCGTTGGTTCGTCCGGGCCGTCATTCGCGATCACGACCGAAACGGCAAAGCCCGGCCGCGCATGCTGCCGCACGATGGCATCGGCTTCCTCGGCGGCGACGTCATGGACGATCCATTCTTCGCCACGGTAGTCGCGTGCATTCTTGCGCTCGGCATCGCGCATCAGCCACAAGGGTCCGACGCGGCTGGCTTCGTATGGAAAGGTGCGGCTCTTGTCGGTGCTGAAGCCGTGCACGAACACTTCGATCGCCGCTTCGATGTCACGCTTTCCTGTCGTCATCGACACAGCGTAGCGTTGGCCAACGGCTCATGCCAAGTCATCTGATGCTGGCCTCCGATCCAGCCAGCATCTTGAATCACAAAACCACTCTCACGCTTCTGTCAAAATCTGAAACGCTCTATGAAAGTCCGCGTCCTTTCCCAGCTGCGGCCTGATGCATAAGTTCCATAATCTATCTTATGCGACTTTCATCCCACCATCCCATGGTTGCGATACAACGCATGATTTGCCGACAACGTCCCAACGGGTACCCTCAGGGGCATCCATCTGCCACCGATCTGGCCTGCTGACGCGCGGTTCGTATAGCTTCCCCGAATGGAATCGTTCCCCGAGGTCATCACTCACAACTACGATCCCCGTCGAGGACCGTGCAGAAATATTTGCGAGCTGTCCGAAGAGCAGGCAGAACGGGTTCTTGACGAGATCAGAGCGTCTGGGCTGCGCGCTATCAAAGCAAACTACTTGGAGAGGCGACGATTAACGGAGGAATGGCTCATTCGAGAACGGCGCCGACTGCTTGGGCCCACGAAGCTAGAGCGTCCGGTCTATTTCTTAGCTTGGCGACTTTGCCGACGGCAAAGACCCGTCACGGCCAAGCTCACTCGTTATGCGACTGCGAGAGTTCCCACCGGAGACGCTCACTTTCACCTATCCAGACAGCATGGCAAGTCTTCCGATCGCGACGCGTGACGATCTTCGCCCCCAACGAAAGCGATACCACGGGCAAGTGTTTACTCTTGGTGAGATCGAAGCCGTCGTGGCCGAATTTGGGATGCCCGGTGAGCGCTGGAAGACCGATCCAACGATGAAGTATGACAAGTTCATCGAGGTGCAGGTATGGGATGATCGCCTCATTAACGAGCGGCTGCTTCAGGTCGATTCCCCCCTCTCCCCTTAGCGATTGGGATGGCGCCTTTCGCAAAGGCCTCGACTTCCTGCTCGACGGGCTGGCACCAGGATAACGAACAGGAGCGTCATCCCGAGAAGCTTTCCAGGAGGCCGCTGAAGGCTGCTGCGATTGCAACAAGATGGAAGACGCCAAGGGCCAGCCATCTGGAGCCGCCGGCGCCCGCAACAAATGCCCCATAGGCAGGAAACTGCAGCGCAGCCAATCCGATGGAAAGGCCGGTGATCGTTGTGTTGGTCAACAGCGTTGCCAGCATGGGGACCGGATAGAGAAGTCGCGCCAGCCCATAGTCGCCATGCCCGGCTCCGGCCGAATAGAGCGCCAGGAAAAAGGCGACGGGCGTGATGCCGAGGCCGACAAGGAACCCTGCCCGCGAGGAGAATTTTGGCGACGTCATCTGGCCATGGCCATGGCAGCGGACGGGTCGCGGTCGTCAGGCGCGAGCTTGGACGAAGTGACAAGCAGCTTCTCCTGATCGGCCCGCGACTTCGGCTCGATCGCGATTTGCAGCAGAGGCCAGGGCGCGGCAGACTTTTCCATCATGACGCCATGGTTGCAGATCGATCCGATGACCGCAACGGAGGGGTCTACGCCCGGCCGGCCGCCCTGCCCGTCCCTTTCGCTTCCTGACTGTGGACGCGCGCCAGAAAATCGCGCACCAGCGGAAGCGCCTCATCGAAATGGGTTTCGAGCAACCAGTGGCCGGCGCCGCCGATGAGATGAAGTTCTGCTTCCGGCAAATCGCGCTGGTAGGCATGCGCCGATTGCGCCGGCATGTAACCATCCTCGGGACCCCAAACGATGAGCGTCGGAGGTTGGTGCTCGCGCAGAAAGCTCTGATAGCGGGGGAACCAGCCGAGGTTCGCCTCCAACTTCTCCATCAGGTTGACCGCGAGCCGCCGGCGGATCGGCGTGTCCATCAAAGGCCAGTGGAGTTTCCAAAGATCGGGAGGCACGCGCTCGGCTACAGCGTCATCCACCTCTCCGACAAACTCGTGCCGGAAGCCCTCCTCGCTTACCGCCTCTTCCAACGGCCGATGCTTTTCGGGCGTCTTCTCATTCCAATAGGCTTTTATGGCGGCGTATTTCGGCCCGAGAACGTCCTCGTAGATGTCACCGTTCTGGATAATGAGTGCGGCGATGCGCTCGGGATGTGCGATGGCGTGGCGCAGTCCGATCTGAGAGCCATAATCGTGCAGCCAGAGCGCATAGCGCGACGTGCCGAGCGCATCGGCGAAAGCTGTCAGAAGCCCGGCATAGGCATCGAAATCATAGCCAAAGTCCGACATTTCGGGCGTGCCGCTGTAGCCAAAGCCGGGAAAGTCCGGCGCGAATGTATGCCAGCGATCGGCAAGTGCCGGCATCAACCTTCGGAATTGATAGGACGAGCACGGATAGCCGTGCGGCAGCAGGAGGACGGGAGCATCAGGCGGGCCGTCTTCGCGATAGAAGATGCTGTTTCCGTCAACGTCGATCCGGCGATGTTGCAATTCTACCTCCTTGCTCAAAGCTTGCCCGCCACTTTGTTTACGGCGCTCCGGCAAGAAGGTTCCCTTGAAGTCAGGGCGTGACGGCTTCCGGCTCTCCATTGCCCGACAGGATCTGCAGCGTTCCGCGCGTGGCGTTGCGGAACGCATCGTCGAAACTGACGCCACGTACCTGCCAGCGATACTCCTTATCCTTGAAGCTGAGCCGCCAGTCGCCGACCCAGCCCAGCGCTTCCTGGCGCCATGCCAAAGTGCCGGCAAGCAGGGCGTCCCCATCCAGCGTGTTGGCCACGTCGGCGAGCGCGACGTCGGACGGCCGAGGCAACTCCAGCGGCAAACCGGTCCGGTGCGCCGCGTCCGCCAGCGCAACGCGCATATCCGCCGCAAGCTCGCCGCCGCCATCGCGCACCAGCGTGAAGCCGTCGCCTTTCATCGGCCTTACATCCAGCAGTGCGACGATTGTTGGCCGCGGCACCGCCCACGGTTTGCGCCCGAGCGACGCCAGCAAGGCATCGATCTTGTCCGGGTCGAAATCGGCGGTGATGTAATGCGGCCGGTCATGGGTGCCCTGCTCGTCATGCGGCGGACGGTTGTTGAGCAGGTCGCGGTAGCCGACACCAGTGACATAGTCGCTTGCGTGCCGACTCATGTCCGCAACACGCGGGTCGCCGATCAGCCGCGGGTCGCCGGAAACCTTGACCAGCACCTCTTCAAGGCACGGCGCCAGGCCCCACGCCCGGTTCTCCTCGCCAGTGCCGCTGGTCACCGATTGCGCGCGGTAGAGGCTGGCGCGGTCGATGTCGGCGGCAGCGACCGGAAAGACAATCAGCACAGCCAGCGCCGCTGCCACAAAGCCCAATTTCAAGCATCCAGGCACCCGCCGACCCTCCCGAAACGGTCCGGAACATCCGTTGGAGCCATACTCCTGATCATCAGGGAATTTCAAGGATGCGCCGGTGTACGCCGTCCAGGCTCTCGGTGAGCGCATCGAACACGTTTCGCGCCGTGAGTTCGCGAAGAACCTGTTCGTTGATGCCGCCGCGCGTCGCATAGTCCTGCGCCAGATGCATGAAGTCGGCATCCGGCGACATATCAGGAGCGCTTCCCAAGGCTTTGAAAAGCGAGGCGATGTAATCGCGCCCCTTTCCTTCCTCCACGCCATTCTTCTTGAGCCAGCTGTTGATCGTATCGAGATATCTGAAGTAGCTGGCATAGGTCGCGGTGACCACGCTCAGCGCATTGAATTCGGCTGAGTTCTCGACCTCGATCGCTTTCCCCAGATTGCCGAACAAGGCAGCGACAGTGGCATCGGGCGGGCAGATGATCGTTGCCCCCAGCCGGTGGGCAATCATCGGCATGGGCAGCGCTTTCGTCACCTGGTGCGCGGGTGCGGTCAAGCGGGCAATCTCCTCGCGCGGCAGCGTGGCGATCAAGCTGATGAGGTGATGCTCGCGCCGAAACCGCAAACCCGGCAGGACGTCATGCGCAATTTGCGGCCGGACAGCCAGCATGACTAGTTCGCATTGATCGAGAACCGCCTGATTGTCATCAGCAATACGCACATCCGGATAACGGGCTGCCAGCTCTGCGGCGATCTCTTCATTGCGCGGCGACAGCAGCACGGAGACGGAGTTATCCGCGACGGATTTGAGCCCGCTGACGATGGCCGCTGTAAGGGCACCCGTGCCGATGAAGCCTAGTTTCATCGCGCCTATCTCTGGTTCATCGGTCACAGTGGCGCATGCTCGAGCCGTACCTGATAGCTCAGCACGCGCTTTTCACCGGGCGCGATCAGCATCACGCCCGGCTTGTCCGCGAACTCGCCATCGAAATCCACGGGGCTGGCAAGCCCGTGCCAGGGTTCGATACACAGGAACGGAGCGCCGCCCGGCTTCGACCAGATGCCCAATTCCTTAAAACCCTGCCACGACATCTCGATCGCCGCACCGTTCGCGGCGGCATAGCGCACGCTGGTGCTGGCCGGCCGGTCGAGGATCACGGCGTCTGCCTCGAACAGCTGTTCGGAAAGCGCCAGCGTTTTGCCTTCGATGGGCGTCGGCCGCGGTGCAGCCAGCACCAGGCCATCCTTCAGCCGGCGGATCGGCGCCGGCTCGTCCTGGGCAAAGGTCAGGTGGTAGTCGGTCTTGGCGAGCCCCGGCTGCAATGGCCAATTGAAAGCCGGATGTGCACCGATGGAGGCTGGCAGCGTCTCGTCGCCGGTGTTGGCAATCTCGAAGCTCACACCAAGTTCGCGACGCTCGAGCGTGTAGGTGATGGCAAGGCGAAAGGCGAACGGATAGCGCGTGCGTGTATCGGCATCGTCGGTCAACACCAGCGTGCAGGATCGGGGACTCGTCTCAGCAGCCCACACAAACGGCTTGTCGCGGGCAAATCCGTGCTGCGTCAGGGGATAGACCTGGCCCCCATGGCGGAGCTGGTCGCCCTTCAGCCGGCCGACGATCGGAAACAGCACCGGCGAATGCCGCCGCCATTCCGGCCCGGCCTGCCACAAAAACTCCAGACCCTCGGCATTGCGCGCAAGGAGATGAGCTCGGCCCCCTGCCCGACAATGGTTGCCGAGATGCCGTCGCCGTGAAGCGTCACTTGTTCCATGCGTTCTCGCGGAAAGCTGCGTGCGAGCGGCAGGTTAGCAAAAGCCCGCGTGGACTCAAGGGCGCGACATCGCGCTGATAGAGGAGCGATGTCTCCACGCCAAAACGACAGTGGCCGGAGATTCACCTCCGGCCACTGCGAGATCGAGATTGTTGCCTTGCTACGGTTCGACTATTCGCGCTCGCCGGTGAAATTCAGCAACAGCTGGAAGATGTTGACGAAGTTCAGGTACAGCGACAGCGCGCCGAAAACGGCAAGCTTCTGCTGCGATTCCGCGTCGAAATTCTCCGCATACTGTTCCTTGATCGTCTGCGTGTCCCAGGCGGTCAGGCCGACAAAGACGGCAATGCCGATCACCGAGATGGCGAACTGCAGCGCGGTCGAGCCAAGGAAGATGTTGACGACGCTGGCGATCACCACACCGATCAGGCCCATGATCAGGAAGGACGAGAACTGGGTCAGGTCGCGCTTGGTCGTGTAGCCGTAGAGGCTGGTGGCGCCGAACATGGTGGCGGTGATGAAGAAGGTGCGCGCGATGCTGGTGCCTGTGAAGACCAGGAACACCGAAGCCAGCGACAGGCCCATCACCGCGCAGAAGGCCCAGAACATCAACTGGGCGCTCGCCGCCGACATCGTCTGCATCTTGAACGAGAACAGCAGCACGAAGGCGAGCGGCGCCAGCATCACCACCCATTTCAGCGGGCTGGAAAAGATCGGCACGTAGAGGGCCGGCGTCGAAGCGACCACCATGGCGACGATGCCGGTGACGACGAGGCCGATGCCCATGTAGTTATAGACACGCAGCATGTGGCTGCGCAGGCCCTCGTCATAGATGGCGCCGCCGCGTGCGCCAGTGCCCATGCGGTATCCGAGGTCAGGGGTATTCATTGCGGGTTCTCCTTAAGTGGTCTCAGTAAAGTGTCCTGATCAGTAAAGTGTCTTGGCAAGCGTCTCGGCGGCGCGGTCGAGGTCGTGGACATCGCTGCGCGCGACGACCGCGTACGCGACCTCGCCGATCTGGAAATAGGCAGAGGAGATGTCGCCGGAGGGCGCGATGGCAGGCTTGACCACGTCGAAGGTTCCGGGGCGGATCGCAAACAGCGAGACCAGCCCCATATCCTTCGTCTCCAGCGCCACCTCGACGCTCGGCCCGAAGCGCGACGGATAGATCTGCACGTCGCGGACCTTCCAGTCCTTGGGCAGCGATGGCATGACGATTGCGGTGGCGGCGCGGATTTCGTCGCCATTGTAGTTGGGCGCCTCCAGCTGCGAGGGCATCGCCTCGCGCATGAGCGTCGTCTTGTGCGCCCGGATCGCTTCTTCGACATAGGCGGGCGGCGGCGGCGAAGCCACGACCTTGGTCACCAGCAGCGGCCCGAAGAGGCCGTTCGCCAGCCAGCCGGCAGCGACAAAGACGGCGACCGCGGCCGCCCGCTGCAGCACGGCGAAGACGCGGCGACTGGCCAGCCCCCTGCCCAGCCGGCGCGCGACTTCAGTCGTCGCCGGCCGCGCCATTCCTGTGGAAGCAGCCAGCGCCAGGCGCAGTTCGTCGCGCGTCCTCAAGTCGGACATCACCCGAGCCGCAGCCTCCGGACGAACCGAGAGGAACGCCTCGACCTCGATGCGGCGCGCGACATCCAGCTGGTCGTCGACATAAGAATCGAGATCGGTATCGGTCACCGGGTCCCGCAACAGGTCGGTCATGACGGGTCTCCCACGATCCTCAGATGGCTTTTGGCCGGCGAAGGTGCAGCGTTTTCCATCTCGCGCAGTGCTGCGCGCGCCCTGCCGATGCGCGACATCAGCGTGCCCAGCGGCACCCCGCTGGCGTCGGCGGCCTGCTGGTAGGAAAGGCCCTCGATGGCGACCAGATGCAGCGCCGAACGCTGCTCCTCCGGCAGACTGAAAAAGGCCTCGCGCACCTGCGCCAGTCGCACGGAATGTTCCTGAGGCGCCGGCGTGCTGGCATCGGTGAGATAGCCGGCCTGCTCGACACGCGCTGCTTCCGACCGGCGCGAGCGCATCTTGTCGATGAAAGCGTTGTGGACGATCGACAGCAACCATGCCCGCAGATTGCCGCCCGAGCGGAATGTGTCGCGCCGCTCGTAGGCGCGCACCAGCGCATCGTGCACCAGATCCTCGGCGTCAGTGCTGTCGCGCGTCAGCGAGCGTGCGTAGCGCCTGAGCGAACCCAGCTGTCCGACAATATCGAAGCGTGGCATCGACCGTTTCATGCCCCGTTTACGAAACAGGCGGGGATCTTAATCCATCGCCACCAAAACTTTTTTGCGTCGCCACAATAGGCATCATGCAATCAGAAGTCCGCTGCGCACTTACCCATCTCCCGTGCGGCAGATGTTTGCTTTATGGATGAAGTCTAGCCTTATCCGTCTGTCCCAGGAGCAAAAGATGGCCAATGGTAGTCGTGTAACGGGTTTTGCAGCGTTGCCGATCGTCGGCAGGGTGTTCATCATCTTTGGCATTGTCGGAATGATCGCTTCCGGCGTGCTGGCCATCGTCGAGATGTACGGCCCTCGTACCGCTTCGGCGACAGGCAGGATTGTCGCCGCCGAATACAATCCCCGCATCGAGTTCTCGACCGCCGACGGCACCGTTATCCGCTTCAACAATGCCGTCCACAGCTCGTTCTGGGGTGATGGCGACAGCGTCCCTGTCGCTTACGACCCAACCAATCCGCAAAATGCCTCCGTCGACAGCTTCGCCGGACGCTGGTTCCTTGCCGGGCTGGCCGGCATGCTCGGCGGTTTCTCCCTGCTGACCGGCACCGGTCTCGCCGTGATTGGACGGGTGCTTATCCGGCGGATTGGAATGAACCCGTCGCCATAGCCGCCGACCCCTGCCGTACAGACAAAGCTTGGCGTAGCGGTCCAGTACGCTAGCGGACTGGCGCAGATGGAAGCACTGGCGAAACGCGGCCGCTTTGCGTATTACTCCGCCGCCATTGGAGCCGTATTGATGTTCGAGACCCTGCAACCTGCCCCGGCTGACAAGATCATCGCCTTGATCGGCCTCTATCGCGCCGATCCGCGCCCCGGCAAGATCGATCTCGGCGTCGGCGTCTACAAGGACCGCGACGGCAGGACGCCGGTCATGCGCGCCCTGCGCGAGGCCGAGAAGCGGTTGCTGCAGGACCAGGACACCAAGACCTATCTCGGCCTTGCCGGCGACACCGGCTTCAACACGGCGATGGTCAAGCTGGCCTTCGGCCCCGCTGCCGACATGACGCGCATCCGCGCCGCGCAAGCGCCTGGCGGTTCCGGCGCGCTGCGGCTGGTGGCGGAGCTGTTGAAGCGGACCCGCCCCGACGCAACCGTCTGGCTGTCGGACCCGACATGGCCGAACCACCCGCCGGTGATGCGCGGGGCCGGCCTCAAGGTGCGCGATTATCCCTATTTCGATGCCGTTTCCGGCGCGGTGCGCTTCGACGAGATGCTGGCAACCCTTGGCGCAGCCGAGCCCGGCGATATCGTGCTGCTGCATGGCTGCTGCCATAACCCGACCGGCGCCAATCTCGATATCGCGCAATGGGCCAGCGTCACCGATCTTGTCGTCGAGCGCGGGCTGTTGCCCTTTGTCGACATTGCCTATCAGGGCTTTGGCGAAGGCCTGGACGCCGATGCGGCCGGCTTGCGCCTTCTCGCGGGCAAGGTGCCTGAAATGGTCGTTGCCTCGAGCTGCTCGAAGAACTTTGCCGTCTACCGCGACCGCGTCGGCGCGGCGATGATCCTGGCGAAGGATGGTGCGCAAGCCGATGTGGCGATGAGCCAGATGCTGGCGGCGGCGCGCGCCATGTATTCGATGCCGCCGGACCATGGCGCCGCCGCCGTGCGCATGGTGCTGGAAGATGATGGCCTTCGCGCCGACTGGGAGGCGGAGCTGGAGGAGATGCGGCTGCGCATGCTGAGGCTGCGCGTCCAGTTCGCCGACGCGCTGCGCCGGCAGTCCAACTCCGACCGCTTCGACTTCATCGCCAGCCATCGCGGCATGTTTTCCAGGCTTGGCCTGACCGAGGCGCAAGTCGAGCGGCTGCGTGCCGAGTATGGCGTCTACATGGTCGGCGACAGCCGCATCAACGTCGCCGGCCTGCCCGAGGACGGCATGGATGACCTCGCCAAGGCGGTTGTGTCGGTACTCGGCTGAAGCTCGCTGTGGACAATCTCCCCTCTCCGGCTGACGCCGTTGGCCGCACGACAGGCAGCGGGATAGCATTCGCCGCATGAAACCTTCGCGCGACATTTCCCGGCTGATCGAGATCATGGCGGCGCTCAGGGCGCCGAAGACCGGTTGTCCCTGGGACATCGAGCAGGATTTCTCGACCATCGCGCCCTATACGATCGAGGAAGCCTATGAGGTGGCCGACGCCATTGCGCGCGGCGATCTCGACGATCTGCGCGACGAACTCGGCGATCTCCTGCTGCAGGTCGTCTACCACGCGCAGATGGCTGAGGAAGCCGGCGATTTTGCCTTCGGTGATGTGGTCGAGGCCATCACCACCAAGATGATCCGGCGCCATCCGCATGTCTTCGGCGACGAGAAGGCGCGCAGCGCCGGCATGGCAAAGGGCATGTGGGAAAAGATCAAGGCTGAGGAAAAAGCCGAAAAGCGAAGTGCGCGCCTCGCCCGCGGCCTCGACCCCGAAGACAATGGCAAGGGGTTCCTGGACAGCGTGCCCGTCGCCCTGCCCGCTTTGACGCGGGCGCTAAAGCTGCAGGAAAAGGCTGCCCGTGTCGGTTTCGACTGGAGCGAGGCAGCACCCATCCTCGACAAGATCGAGGAAGAGATCGGCGAATTGCGCGAGGCGCTGGCCAAGGGCGAAACGGCTGAGATCAAGGACGAGTTCGGCGACATGCTGTTTGCCGTCGTCAACCTGGGCCGTCACCTCAAGCTCGATTCGGAAGCGGCGCTCAGCGGCACCAACGAAAAGTTCCGCTCGCGCTTCCACTATGTCGAGCGCGCGATCGATGCGTCGGGAAGCACGCTCGAAAAAGCCACGCTGGACGAAATGGAAGTGCTCTGGCAGCAGGCCAAGAGCGCGAAATAATCAGGCTTATTGCCTGTTTTTGCGGTGCAATCGGCTTTCGATCTCTTGCCGGGCGGTGTGCGTGGCCTTGAGCGCGATGGTCGCGCTGCCATCCTCATTGTCTACCCGCGAAACGACGTCGCCATTGCGGTATAGCCAGTCGACAAGGCCGAACTGCGGCGGTTCGATCGTCACCGTCAATTCCTCGAGTTCGCCCGACATCCTGGTCTCGATCAGCGCCTTCAGCGCATCGATGCCTTCGCCGGTGACCGCCGAGATGGCGATCGGCGGCGCCTTGTTGGCGTCAGTGCCGTCGGCGAGCAGGCGCTCCCGGTTGCCGTCGTCGAGAAGGTCGACCTTGTTCCACACTTCGACGACGCGCTTGGCATCGCCGGCATCGACGCCGAGATCGGCGAGAATTCGCTCGACGTCCTCGGCTTGCGCTGCGGTATCCGGATCCGAAATATCGCGCAGGTGGATGACCAGATCGGCCTCGACGACCTCTTCCAGCGTGGCGCGGAAGGCGGCGACCAGATGCGTCGGCAGGTCCGAAATGAAGCCGACTGTGTCCGACAGGATGATCGGCGTGCCGTGCGGCAGGCGCACGCGGCGCAGCGTCGGGTCGAGCGTTGCAAACAGCATGTCTTCGGCCAGCACGTCGGCCCCGGTCAGCCGGTTGAACAGCGTCGACTTTCCGGCATTGGTGTAGCCGACAATCGCCACCACCGGGAACGGCACCTTCTTGCGCTTGGCGCGGTGCAGGTCGCGGGTGCGGCGCACCGTTTCCAGCTCATGCTTGAGCTTGATGATTTTTTCCTGCAGCTGCCGCCGGTCCGACTCGATCTGGGTTTCGCCGGGGCCGCCGAGGAAGCCGGCTCCGCCGCGCTGGCGTTCAAGGTGGGTCCAGCTCCGCACCAGGCGGCCCTTCTGGTAGTTGAGATGGGCAAGTTCGACCTGCAGCGTGCCCTCCTTGGTCCGCGCGCGCTCGCCAAAAATCTCCAGGATCAATCCGGTGCGGTCGAGCACCTTGGCATTCATTTCTTTTTCGAGATTGCGCTGCTGCACCGGCGTCAGCGGATGGTCGACGATGACCACCTCCGCGTGACCCTCTTTGACGATCTCGGCGAATTCCGCGACCTTGCCGCTGCCGAGCAAGGTTGCCGGGCGTGGATCGTTGACGGTGACCACCGCCGTGTGGATCAGATCCAGGTTGATGGCGCGGGCAAGGCCGACCGCTTCGTCGTGGCGCGCATCCGCCGAACGCGTCAGCCGTGGACGGTTCGTTTCGTCATCGTTGCGCTGATGCCGGGTAAGCACCGGCACAATGACAACCGCCCGGGTCGGACCTGTGGCTTCCGTCCCGGAATTATGTGCTGGTTTCCCGCGGACGCCGCGGTCCGCGTCTTTTTCACGTGCCAATCAGGCGCCCTGGCTTTCCTCGCCATCGAACATCTGAACCGGCTGGCTCGGCATGATCGTGGAAATGGCATGCTTGTAGACGAGCTGGGAGTGGCCGTCACGGCGCAGCAAAACACAAAAATTGTCGAAGGAAGTGACCACGCCGGTCAGCTTGACGCCGTTGATGAGAAAGATGGTGAGTGGATTTTTGCTCTTGCGAACAGAATTCAGGAACAGGTCCTGAAGGTTTTGCGATCGTTCCGCCATTGTTCTTGTCTTTCGCCGATCCCCTTCGGTTTGCAGGCTAATGCGCCAAATTAGCGGGCACATGTCAAGCTTGCAAACACCCCCTTGCCGTCAGTAACGACAAGCAGAACGAGATATATTGATGTGCAGTCCGTCTGTGCGGTTATCAGGCTGGACTTTTTTCCGCAACGTCAAAAAAGGCTTGCCGCAATGAAAGTGTTATCGAACCGGGGTGCCCATTGGCGACCGCGGCACCGTCGATTGCCACGACCGGCATGGCGATTGTCGTTGCCGAACTGATAAAAGCTTCTCGCGCCGCCTTGGCTTCAGTGACTGAAAACCCGCGCTCCTCGATCGTCAACCCGAGCTTTGCCGCCACTTCGAACATGGTCGTGCGGGTGATGCCGCGCAGGATGCCATGCTCCGCCGGCCGGGTGACCAGAACGCCGTCCCTTGTAACGATCCAGGCGTTGGACGAGCCGCCCTCCTTGACGTTGCCATCGGTGTCGACGAACCAGGCTTCCTGGGCGCCGGCCTCCTTGGCTTTCTGCTTGGCCAGCACGTTGGGCAGCAGGCCGGTGCTCTTGATGTCGACCCGGTCCCAACGGTTTTCCGGCACGGTGATGACCTTGATGCCCGCCTCGGCTCGCTTGGCGGCCGCCGCCGGGTCGGCCTTTCTGGCCGTAATCACCAGCGATGACGGTGTATCGGCCGGGAAAACGAAGTCGCGGCTGGCAACACCGCGCGTAACCTGGACATAGACCAGGCCGTTGACGACGTGGTTGCGCCGGACGATTTCGCGCAGAAGAAGCGGCAGCACGCCCTTGGTGACCGGCCAGTCGATCGACAATTCGCTAAGCGAGCGGTTCAGCCGGGCAAGATGGCGCGGCATGTCGACGATAAAGCCCTGCGCCACCTCGCAGACCTCGTAGACGCCGTCGGCGAACTGATAGCCGCGATCCTCGATATGCACGGCAGCGTCGGCATGGGCGACATAGCGCCCGTTCACATAGGCAATGCGCGGCATGGGTGATCCCTCAGAACAGTCCCGCTATTTCTAGGCGATTCCGCCGCTGCCGTAACCGGCAATTGCACGGGCGCGGCCCGCTCGACCAACAACAACGGGGATCAGACCCCCAGCGACTTCAGTTTCCGGTGCAGCGCCGAGCGCTCCATGCCGATGAATTCCGCCGTCTTCGAGATGTTGCCGCCGAAACGGTTGATCTGGGCGATCAGATAGTCCTTCTCGAACTGTTCGCGCGCCTCGCGCAGCGGCAGCGCCATGATGTGCTGGTCGGACTGGTTCGGCGTGCGCGGCATGACATCGCCGATCTCCGACGGCAACAGGTCGGCGGTGATCGGCGCATCGATATCGTCGCCACGCGCCAGGATCATCAGCCGTTCGACATTGTTGCGCAGCTGGCGGACATTGCCCGGCCAGTTGTGCGCCTGCAGCACGGCAAGCGCATCGTCGCCGATGCGGCGCGGCTTGATGCCGGCCTGGCGAGCGATCTGCTTCATGAAATTGTCGACGAGATAGGGAATGTCCTCTCGCCGCTCGGCCAGGCCCGGCACCATGACCGGAACCACCGCCAGGCGGTGATAGAGGTCTTCGCGAAAACGGCCGTCGGCGATCATCGCCTCCAGGTTCTGCGAGGTCGAGGAGATGATGCGGACGTCGACCTTGACCCGCTTGGTGCCGCCGACCCGCTCGAACTGCTGTTCGACCAGCACGCGCAAAATCTTGTTCTGCGTCTCGCGCGGCATGTCGGCCACTTCGTCGATGTAGAGAATGCCGCGGTGCGCCTCTTCAAGCGCGCCGACCTTGCGCTCGGTGCCGTTCGATTCGGTGCCGAACAGCTCGATCTCCATGCGCTCGGGCGTGATGTTGGCCGCGCTCAGCGTCACGAACGGCGCGCCCTTGCGCGTCGACAGCGTGTGGATGGCGCGCGCGGCGAGCTCCTTGCCCGAACCGGACGGACCGATGATCATGACGCGGCTGTTGGTCGGCGCAACGCGCTCGATGGTCTGGCGCAGCTGGCTCATCGCCGACGACATGCCGATCAAGTCGAAAGTTTCGCCGCTGCGCTGCTTGAGGTCGGACACCTCGCGCCGTAATTTCGAGGTTTCGAGCGCCCGCTCGGCGATCAGGATCAGCCTGTCGGCCTTGAACGGCTTTTCGATGAAATCATAGGCGCCGCGGCGGATGGCCGACACCGCTGTCTCGATATTGCCGTGGCCGGAGATCATCACCACCGGCAGGCTCGGATGCATCGTCTTGATCTCGTCGAGCAGCGCCAGCCCGTCGAGGCGCGAGCCCTGCAACCAGATGTCGAGGAAAATCAGCCGCGGCGCCCGGTCGGCGATTGCCGCGAGCGCGCTGTCGGCATCGAATGCCGTGCGGGTTTCATGCCCTTCGTCGCTCAATATGCCCGCGACGAGTTCACGGATGTCTTCCTCGTCATCGACGATGAGAATATCAGACGCCATTACCGACCTTTTCAGTTTCTCGTTCGTGTTCCGTTTCGCCTTGACCGCGTGGCGGCGCGGTTGCGGCAGCTGGCGGCAGGATGATCGAGATCATCGCGCCGCGTCCACCGTGGAAATCCGCGGGCGCATCGTGCAATTCGAGCCGCCCGCCATGGTCTTCCACGATCTTCTTGACGATGGCGAGGCCGAGCCCGGTGCCCTTCTCGCGCGTCGTCATGTAGGGCTCAAGCAGCCTTTGGCGATTCTCGCGCGGCAAGCCTTTGCCATTGTCGATCACGTCGATTCTGATTGCGCCATTCTGCCGGGCAGCTTGAATCCGGATTATGCCGTGTGAACCGTCCTTTTGTTCCAGTCCGTCAATCGCTTCGGCCGCGTTCTTGATCACGTTGCCGAAAGCCTGCGCCATCAGCCGGCTATCGAACGTGCCCTTGAGCGGTTCGTTGCCGAACACGCGTTCGAAAGCGATGTCGGCGCGACTGACTTCGACCAGGAACGAAGCCTCGCGCAGCGATTCGCGCAGATCGATAGCCTTCATCTCGGGTTTGGGCATGCGGGCGAATGCGGAGAACTCGTCGACCATGCGGCCGATGTCTTCGACTTGTCGGATGATCGTGTCGGTGCACTGGTCGAAAATCTCACGGTCCTCGGTGATGACCTTGCCAAAGCGGCGCTTGATGCGCTCGGCCGAGAGCTGGATCGGCGTCAGCGGGTTCTTGATTTCATGTGCGATGCGCCGCGCCACATCCGCCCACGCCGACGAGCGCTGCGCCTGGACCAGATCGGTGATGTCGTCGACCGTCACGACGTAGGATTTTTCGTCCTCGCCGTCGTCGCCGGCCTCGATGGTGATCTGCACGTTGAAGGTGCGCTCGGCCCCAGTGCGATAGAAGGTGACCTGCTCGCGATAGACCGGCTTGCCGGACTTGCGGCCAATCTCGAAGACGCGGCCGACATGCGGCAGCACGGCGGACAGGTTCTGCCCAAGTGCTGCCGTGGCCGATATGGCCAGCATCGTTTCGGCCGATTTGTTGACGATGGAGACGATGCCGTAGGGATCGACGCCGATGACGCCGGCGGTGACGCCGGCCAGCACCGCTTCCGAGAAACGACGCCGTTCGTCGATCAAATCCTTGGCCGACAGGATCTCGTTGCGCTGCGATTTAAGCTCCAGCAGCATCTTGTTGAACGTATCGCCAAGCGAGGCGACATCGCCGTCGGAAGGCCGTACCGGCACGGCGACATCGAGATTGCCGGTCGCAACCTCGTCAGCCGCGCCGATGAGCTGGCGGATGGGCCGCACCAGACGGTCGGCCACCGCTATGCCGGTCCAGATGGCCGACAGGATGATGATCAGCGTCAGCGACAGATAGGGCAGCGCAAACGCCACCTGCGACGTCCGCCTGTTGTCTTCCAGGCCGCGATATTCCGCGGTATTGGATTGGACGATCGCCCGTGCCTTGATCACTTCGGGGTCGACGAGGCGATTGGTGTAGAGATAGAGGCCTTCGATCTCGCGCAGCTTGATGATGGCGCCCATGATGTTGCGCGTCTTCGGCTCGATCAGCACCGGCTTGCCGTCGGCCGCACTCGCCACCGCGCCCTCGGGCGGTGCCGGCATGGCGAAATTGGCATCGGTCTGGGCACTCACGACAAAAGAGCCGTCTTCCCTGACCAGCGCCGCATGCACCAGGCTTCTGCCGACGGCTTCCTTGTTCATCAAGTCGAGAAAGCCGGTTCGATCGAGGCCATAAAGCGTGCGCGAGGCGTCGAGATCGTAGGCCATCGACAGCGTCGTGCCCTGAAGATTGCGAGCGTTTTCCTGCACATAGGCGTCAGCGATCGACAGCGACGAGTTGACGATCGCCTTGGTGCGGATCTCGAACCAGCGGTCGAGGCCGATATCGAGCGTGATCGAGGCAATGATGGCCACCATGATGGCGGGGATGGCGGCGACCAGCGCAAACATCGTCACGATGCGCACATGCAGCCGCGAGGCCGCCTTGCCGTGCCGGCGCGCCATGGTGATGCGATGCACCTCGCGGCCGACCAGGGCGATCAGCGCCAGCACAAATACGGCGTTGGCCGCAATCAGCGTCAGCGTTGTGTTTGCGTCTGGCGTGATCGGCGTCGCGCCGACAAGAATCGCAAACGAGATCGCCGCCGTAACCAGCGCGCCGGCAATTGCCACAACGCCGGGCAACGCAAGCAGCCGCCGTCCATCCCTCTGGCCGGGTCTGCTGAAAAGCGGTTCGTTTGATGTCAGAGCTTGCGAAGCCATGTCGCCGTCTAAGAGCCAGTGATTGCGTCGGATGTATGCAACGCATTGTGGCGATTATGCAACAAGTGTGGCCGTGACGGAAATCTTTCGGCCGCCGATCCCCTGAAAAGGGGATGACCCCACGTCACTTCGGGCGGTAGGCGCTCATGATCTCGACGATTTGTAGACGTTGACGCCCAGCTCGCGAATCTTCTTGCGCAGCGTGTTGCGGTTCAAGCCGAGCAACTCGGCGGCCTTGATCTGGTTGCCGCGCGTTGCCGTCATGGAAGCCAGCACCAGCGGATATTCGACCTCGGACAGGATGCGCTGATAGAGACCTGCCGGCGGCAATTCGCCGGCGAAAGAGGCGAAATAGCGCTGCAGGAAGTGCTCCACCGCCTGGCCGATGGACAGATCGTCCGGGATCAAATTGCCGCCGCCAGGAATGACCGGCCTTTCGCCGGTCTTCAGCTCGGCTTCGATGATCTCGGCTGATATCTCGTCCTGCGAATAGAGCGCGGCAAGCCGGCGCACCAGGTTTTCCAGCTCGCGCACGTTTCCGGGCCACGGATAGCGCTTCATCAATTCAATGCCGCCGGTCGATATGCGCTTGGTCTGCAAGCCTTCGCTGGCGCCGATCTTGAAGAAATGCCGCACCAGGTCGGGAATGTCTTCCGACCTCTCACGCAAGCCCGGCAGTCTCAGCGGCACGACATTCAGGCGATAGAACAGATCCTCGCGGAAAAGCCCCTGGTTGATCAGCGTGCGCAGATCCTTGTTGGTGGCGGCGACGATGCGTACATCGGTCTTGATCGGCGTGCGCCCGCCGACCGTTGTGTATTCGCCCTGCTGCAGCACGCGCAGCAGCCGCGTCTGCGCCTCCATCGGCATGTCGCCGATCTCGTCGAGGAACAGCGTGCCGCCCTCGGCCTGCTCGAAGCGGCCGGTCGAGCGGTTCTGTGCGCCGGTGAAGGCGCCCTTCTCGTGGCCGAACAGCTCCGATTCGATCAAATCGCGCGGGATCGCCGCCATGTTGATGGCAACGAACGGACCGCCGCGGCGACGGCCATATTCGTGCAACGCGCGCGCCACCAATTCCTTGCCGGTGCCGGACTCGCCCGAGATCATCACCGTCAAGTCGGTCTGCATCATGCGCGCCAGCATCCGGTAGATGTCCTGCATGGCGGCCGAGCGGCCAACCAGCGGCATCGAGTCAGGCTGCTCTTCCGGCCGCGTATCGATCTTCGGTCGCCGCGGCTCGGACAGCGCCCGGTTGACGATATTGAGCAGCTCGGTCAGGTCGAACGGCTTCGGCAGATACTCGTAAGCACCTGTTTCGGAAGCCCGAATCGCGGTCATGAAAGTGTTTTGCGCGCTCATCACGATGACCGGCAGCTCCGGCCGGGCCTTCTTGATGCGGGGCAGCATGTCGAAGGCGTTCTCGTCCGGCATGACAACGTCGGTGATCACCAGATCGCCCTCGCCCGCCGCCACCCAGCGCCACAGCGTCGAGGCGTTGGAGGTCACGCGCACCTCATGGCCGACGCGCGACAGCGCCTGATTGAGCACGGTGCGGATGGCCGCATCGTCGTCGGCGACGAGAATATTGCCGCGAACCGTCATTTGCGGTCTCCTTCGCCTTCATCATCGGCAGTGTCGATGGGTGTTTCTTTCCAGGCCGGCATCAGGATTCGGAAGGTGGTGCCGCGCGGCGTCGAATCGCATTCGATGATGCCGCCATGCTCGCCGACGATTTTCGCCACCAGCGCCAGGCCGAGCCCCGAGCCGTTCGGCTTGGTGGTGATGAACGGATCGAACAGGATCGGCAGAATGTCTTCCGAGACGCCCGACCCATTGTCGCGCACGCAGAATTCCAGCGGCAGCGAGACGCGGTCCTGGGTTCCGGGAACGGAAACGCGGATGCCCGGCCTGAACGCCGTCGACAGCACGATCTCGCCCTGCGGATCGCCGCCGATCGCCTCGGCGGCATTCTTGACCAGGTTGAGGAACACCTGGATCAGTTGGTCGCGGTTGGCGAAAACCGGAGGCAATGATGGATCATAGTCCTCCAATATCCTGATTCGCTTGGCAAAACCGTTCTTCGCGATTGCCTTCACATGGTCCAGAACGACATGGATGTTGACAGGATAGCGGTCAATCGGCCGCTCGTCGGAAAACACTTCCATGCGGTCGACCAGGGAGACGATACGATCGGTCTCGTCGGTGATGAGGCGGGTCAGCGCGCGATCCTCGTCGGACGCCGAGAGTTCGAGCAGCTGTGCGGCGCCACGTATGCCGGACAGCGGGTTCTTGATCTCATGTGCCAGCATGGCGGCAAGGCCGGTGACCGAACGCGCGGCACCCCTGTGTGTCATCTGGCGGTCGATCTTGTCGGCCATCGAGCGTTCCTGGAACATCACCACGATCGAGCCTGGGAATTCCGGCACCGGCGCGACATAGAGATCAACGACCTTCTCGATGCCGAGACGCGGCGACGACACGTCGACACGGTATTCGTTGACCGGCGCACGGCGCTCGCGCACCTGGTCGACCAGCTGCAACAGCGGGCTGCCGAACGGGATCAGCTTGGAGAGTGTGTTGCGGGCAAGCATGTTGGCACTTGAGCGGAAGAAGTCTTCCGCATCGGCATTGGCGTAGGTGATGAACCCGTCCGGATCGACCATGATGACGGGACGGCGGATGGTGTTCAGCACTATACTGGCGGCATCCGCCATGTCGGAGCTCGGTGTGACGGTGGCGTTCATGCGGCGCTCCGCAAGGGCGTGGCTTCGCCGGAAAACACCTCATGCAGCAAGGCAATGACGCGGGCGGGTTCGAAAGAGGTGAGGATGGCTTTCCGCCGCTCATCGGAAACGCCAGCAGCGTGGCGGTCGAGATACCAGCCGAGATGCTTGCGCGCCTGGCGCAAGCCGCTTTCGACGCCGTAAAGCGTCAGCATGTCCTCGTAGTGGGAAACGATGTAGTCGGCCATGGCTTGCGGGCTTTCCGGCACGCCGGAGAGCGCGTCGCCCGCAGCCTTCGCCGCAATGCGGCCCGCCGTCCATGGCGCGCCATAATGGGCACGACCGATCATCACCGCGTCGGCGCCCGACTGTTCAAGGATTTCGGCGGCCTCCGCGGGCGAGCCCACATCGCCGTTGGCGACCACCGGGATCGAGACGGCGTCCTTGATGCGGGCGATGGCGCCCCAATCGGCCTTGCCTTGATAAAACTGGCAGCGCGTGCGCCCATGCACGGTCACCATTTTAACACCGGCCTCTTCGGCGCGGCGCGCCAAAACGGGTGCATTGAGCGCATTGTCGTCCCAGCCGAGCCGCATCTTGACCGTGACCGGCACCTGGACCGCGCCGATCACCGCTTCGATCAGCGACAGCGCGTGGTCGAGATCGCGCATCAGCGCCGAGCCGGCATAGCCGCCGGTCACCTTCTTGGCCGGGCAGCCCATATTGATGTCGATGATGTCGGCGCCCTCGCCGGCAGCGATGCGCGCGCCCTCGGCCATGTGCTCGGCCTCGCGGCCGGCAAGCTGAACCATATGGACGGGCAGCCCGGAATGACGGATGCGCAGGTCGCATCCGACCCTGCCCTTGGCAAGCTCGCCGCTCGCCACCATTTCCGACACGACTAGGCCCGCGCCATGCGCGTAGGCGCGCTGCCGGAACGGCTCGTCCGTTATTCCCGACATGGGCGCGAGGAAGACGCGGTTGCGGATCGTCACGCCGCCAACGTCGAGCGGCGAAGCCAATTTTGTCACTTCAGGCATGCACAAAAACCAAGCATATCGGATTGCTGCACATTCTCTAGCCATAAGAAAGGCATTGTGCAACGCGCAATGACGTCACATTGCGGCGCATTTGGGAAAATGCTGGCCTTCGCCATAAGCCGCGACTAAGCCTCTCGGCATGACAGACGCAAGCGAAAAACCGGCCGAAGCGACGACCGACAAGGTCGGCTTGGTCATCGTTGCCGCCGGTCGCGGCGCGCGTGCCGGAAAGGCCGACGGGCCGAAGCAATATCAGCGCATTGGTGGCCGTGCCGTCATCGCGCGCACGCTGGAGACTTTCCTGGCGCATCCCGAAATTGGCCCCGTCGTCGTCGCCATCCATGCCGATGACCGCGCGCTTTTCGACAAGGCAGCCGGCGCGTATGCCGAGCGGGTTACCGCCGTGGTCGGTGGCGAGTCGCGCCAGGCCTCGGTCCGGCTCGGCCTGCTGGCGCTGAGGGAACGTACGCCCGGCCGTGTCCTTGTCCATGACGCGGTGCGGCCGTTTGTCGACACGGCCCTGATCGACCGTATCATCGCCGCCATTGGCGAGCGCCAGGGCGCGCTGCCCGCTTTGCCCGTCGCCGATACGCTGAAGCGCGAGTCGACGACCGGCATGATCGAAGAGACGGTGCCAAGGGCCGGCCTTCATGCCGCCCAGACGCCGCAAGGCTTTCCGTTCTGGCCGTTGCTCGCCGCGCATGAAAAGGCCCATCATCTCGGCAAGGCGGATTTCACCGACGATGCCGCGATCGCCGAATGGGCGCATATTCCGGTAAAAATCGTCGAGGGGTCGCCGGACAATGTCAAATTGACCTGGGCAAGGGATATTGCGATGGCAGATCAACGGCTTACTGGCGAGCGTTTTCCAGACATTCGCACCGGCAATGGCTATGACGTGCACGCCTTCGAGGCCGGCGACCATGTCACCCTGTGCGGCGTCGCCATTCCGCACGGCAAGAAGCTTTCCGGCCATTCGGATGCCGATGTCGGCCTGCACGCGCTGACCGATGCGCTGCTCGCCACTTGCGGCGCCGGCGACATCGGCACGCATTTCTCGCCTTCCGATCCGCAATGGAAGGGCGCGGCGTCAAAGATCTTCGTCGAGCATGCGGCCAGGTTGGTGCGCGAACGCGGCGGCCGCATCGCCAATGCCGACATCACGCTGATCTGCGAGGCGCCGCGCGTCGGCCCGCATCGCGGGGCCATGACCAATGCGCTGTCGGCGATGCTGGGCATTTCCAGCGATCGCATCTCGATCAAGGCGACGACGAACGAGAAACTCGGCTTTGTCGGCCGCGAGGAAGGCATCGCCGCCATCGCCACCGCCAGTGTCGTCTTCCCCGGGGAGGTTCCCGCATGAACAACAGCGATCTTGCCAACGCCCTGCTCCAGGTCTGCCAGCAACGCGGCATCATGCTGGCGACGGCCGAGAGCTGCACCGGCGGCATGATCATCTCGGCACTGACCGACATTGCCGGCTCGTCCGCTGTCGTCGATCGCGGCCTCATCACCTATTCCGATGAAGCAAAGATGGAGATGCTCGGCGTCTCGCCCGCCACACTCGAGGCGCATGGCGCCGTCTCGCGCGAAACGGTTCTGGAGATGGCGGAGGGCGCTCTGGCCCGCTCGCGCGCCGGGCTTGCGCTTGCCGTCACCGGCATTGCCGGCCCAAGCGGCGGCTCGCCGGAAAAACCGGTCGGCCTCGTCTGGTTCGGAGTTGCCCTAAGAGGTGGGCCGGTGGCTGCCGAGCTCAATATGTTTGCCGACAATGGCCGTGACTTCATCCGCCGCGAGACGGTCAAGCATGCGCTGGAGATCGGCCTGCGCGCGCTGGGCGACACTCATGAGATGGGCGTCGTTCCGTAGATGACGTCCGCACGTTTTTCGAACGCTTCGGAAAACATGCGGAAGGCGCGATCGAACATGGTGCCCATCAACACGCCGAGGATACGGCTCTTGAACTCGTAGTCGATGAAGAAGCGAACGTTGCAGCCGCCGCCGTCGGCCGGCTCGAAGCGCCAGATATTGCTTAGATATTTGAACGGCCCATCGATGTATTTGACGTCGATTGTGTTCTCGTCCGGCTTCAACAGCACCTGCGTCGTAAAGGTCTCGCGGATCGCCTTGTAGCCGATGCTCATATCGGCGAGGAGAATGGTGCGGCCATCACGCTCCTTGCGAGAGCGCACCGTCAGCGCCTCGCAAAGCGGCAGAAATTGCGGATAGGTCTCGATATCGGCGACCAGAGCAAACATCTGCTCCGGCGTGTGGGCAACGCGGCGTGTGGCTTCGAATTTCGGCATTGAAGCAGGATTTTAACTGGCTTTTTTAAGCTGCGCCTCACGCGCCGCCCGCAGCCTGGCGAAATCGTCACCGGCATGATGCGAGGAGCGCGTCAGCGGGCTCGACGCCACCAGCAGGAAACCCTTGGTCTTGCCGATCGTCGCGAAGGAGTTGAACTCCTCCGGCGTGACGAAGCGGATCACCGGGTGGTGTTTCTTCGACGGCTGCAGATACTGGCCAATGGTCATGAAGTCGACATTGGCCGAGCGCAGGTCATCCATCAGTTGCAGGATCTCGTTCCGCTCTTCGCCGAGGCCGACCATGATGCCGGACTTCGTGAAGATCGACGGGTCGAGCTCCTTGACCCGCTGCAACAGCCGGATCGAGTGGAAATAGCGAGCACCCGGCCGCACCGTCAGGTAGTTCGACGGCACGGTTTCGAGATTGTGGTTGAAGACATCGGGCTTGGCCGCCACGACGATCTCCAGCGCGCCCTCCTTGCGCAGGAAATCGGGCGTCAGGATTTCGATCGTGGTCAAGGGCGTCGCTGCTCGGATCGCCCGGATAACCTCGGCGAAATGCTGCGCGCCGCCATCGGCGAGATCATCGCGGTCGACCGAGGTGATGACGACATGGGTCAGCCCCATCTGCTTGACGGCATGCGCGACACGCGCCGGCTCATCGGCATCGAGCGCGGTGGGAATGCCGGTGGCGACATTGCAGAAGGCGCAAGCGCGCGTGCAGATCTCGCCCATGATCATGAAGGTGGCGTGCTTCTTTTCCCAGCACTCGCCGATATTGGGGCAGCCGGCCTCTTCGCACACCGTGACCAGCTTGTGCGACTTCACGATCTCGCGAGTTTCGGCATAGCCCTTCGACATCGGCGCCTTGACGCGGATCCAGTCGGGTTTGCGCAGCACGTCCTGATCAGGCTTGTGTGCCTTCTCGGGGTGCCGCAGGCGCGGCGCGTTGGCGATCGTGTCGAGAACAGTGACCATCTCAAACCTGACTTGTTGGCGTCTGCCCGTCGGCATTCGCCCTTCTGGCGTCATCTAGGACTTTTCGGTGCAAAGAAAAAGGCTGCGGCGGCGCATGCCGCCACAGCCTTTTTCGCATAGCGGGGATCCAGAGCAATTCCAGGAAAAGTGTGACACGGTTTTCCGTCCGGAATTGCGTCAGAAGAACGAGATAAAACGGCGAGCCGTTTTATCGGCGAATGAGCCGCCCGGCAAAGATCAGCAGGCAGGCGCCGATGAAGCCGGTGATCAGGTAGGCGAGCCAGCCGACACCGAAGGGTTCGATGTTGAGCGCCCTGAGAATTGCGTTCAGCACCACCGCGCCGACAATGCCCATAATGATGTTCATCAAGACGCCGGTATTGCTCTTCATGACCATCTCGGCCAGCCACCCGGCCAAACCGCCGATGATGATGGCCGCAATCCAGCCCACGCCATTCACGTCCATATGCCAACTCCTCCAGTGTCAGGTGAAAATGCATCCGGAAACGAACTGTCTTGCCGTAAGGTTCCTCCGGCGCATGCGTCTGAGTCTCGCGGCACCAATTTATCACGCGTTGAGCGCACGGCCATAGGCATCGAGCACGCTTTCCTTCATCATCTCCGACAGCGTCGGATGCGGGAAGATGGTGTGCATCAGCTCTTCCTCGGTGGTCTCCAGGTTCATCGCCACGACAAAGCCCTGGATCAGCTCCGTCACCTCGGCGCCGACCATATGCGCGCCGAGCAGCTGGCCGGTTTTCTTGTCGAAGATGGTCTTGATGAAGCCCTGGTCCTCGCCAAGCGCGATCGCCTTGCCGTTGGCGCCGAACTGGAAACGGCCGACGCGGATGTCCTTGCCTTCAGCCTTCGCCTTGGCTTCGGTGAGCCCGACCGAGGCGACCTGCGGGTTGCAATAGGTGCAGCCCGGGATCTTCAGCTTGTCTGTCGCATGCACGCCGGGGAAATTGGCGATCTTCTCGATGCAGACCACGCCTTCATGCTCGGCCTTGTGGGCGAGCATCGGCGGTCCGGCGACATCGCCGATAGCGTAGATGCCGGGAACGTTGGTCTTGCCATAGCCGTCAATGACGACGCAGCCGCGATCGGTCTTCACGCCGAGCGTCTCGAGGCCGAGATTATCGATGTTGCCCTGCACGCCGACGGCCGAGATCATGCGGTCGGCGGTGATCTTCTCGACCTTGCCGTCCTTCATCTCGACATGGGCGGTGATCGAGTTGGCACCCTTCTCGACCTTGGTCACCTTGGCCTCGAGGATGATTTTCATGCCCTGCTTCTCGAACTGCTTCTGCGCGAATTTCGAGACCTCGGCATCCTCGACCGGCATCACCGCCGGCAACAGCTCGACCACCGTCACCTCGGCGCCCATGGTGCGGTAGAAGGAGGCGAACTCGATGCCGATGGCGCCCGAACCCATGACCAGCAGCGACTTCGGCATCTCCTTCGGCACCATCGCCTCGAAATAGGTCCAGATCAGCTTGCCGTCCGGCTCGATGCCGGGCAGCGCGCGCGGCCGGGCGCCGGTGGCGAGAATAATGTGCTTGGCGGTATAGGTGCCCTCGCCCTTGACGCCCTTGGGCACCGGCGGCTGCGGCTCCATCGGTTTCTTGGCCGTCTTGGAGACGACGATTTCACCCGGCTTGGAGAGCTTGGCCTCGCCCCAGATAACGTCGACCTTGTTCTTCTTCATCAGGAAGGCGACGCCGCCATTGAGCCTCAACGACACTTTGCGCGAGCGGTCGACGACAGCGGCCGTGTCGGCGCTGACCTTGCCGCCTTCGAGCTTCAGGCCGTAGTCCTTCAGATGATCGGAATAGTGCATGATCTCGGCCGAGCGCAGCAGCGCCTTGGTCGGGATGCAGCCCCAGTTGAGGCAGATGCCGCCGAGATGCTCGCGCTCGACGATCGCCGTCTTGAAGCCGAGCTGGGCGGAGCGCACCGCCGTGACATAGCCGCCGGGGCCTGAGCCGATGATTATGACGTCGTAGGATTCAGCCACGGGGTTTCTCCCTGATTTTCTCTAGAGTTCCAGCATCACACGCACCAATGGCGCCAATGCGTCACCTATATTGCGCGTGTTTTCGGCATCGAGATGGACCCCGTCGATCGGTGTGGTCTCGGCCACCGTGCCGGCATCGAAAAAGCCGCAGCCGGCCTCGTCGGCGAGCGCGGAATATTGCGGCGCCAGCTGCTTCGAGGCCTCGTCGCCGCCGGCAAACATTTCCTTGAATTCGGCATTGTCGGTGCGGCTGACCGCTGGTGGCGCGACGATCAGGATTTGCGGCGCGGCCCAGTCGAACGGATAATCGTGGCCGCGCACGATGTCGATCAGCCGCTGCACGCCCTGCTTGGCCGCGACCGGATTGCCGTGGATCCAGGGCTTCATGTCGTTGGCGCCGAGCATGATGATGATCAGGTCGAGCGGCGCATGGCTGGTCAGGATCGTCGGCAGCACCTTGGCGCCATTGCGGTCGGCACCAGCCAGGTGATCGTCGAAAGCCGTGGTGCGGCCGTTCAGACCTTCGGCAATGACTTCGATATCGTCGTCGCCCAACGCCGCCTTGAGCACGCTCGGCCAGCGATCTTCCAGCGCATAACGCCCGAGGCTCGCCGCGTCATAGCCCCAGGTCAGGGAATCGCCGTAGCAGAGGATCGTTTTCATGCACCCGCACCCGCCTCCGCCCTAAGCGCGCGCCGCACGCGCCATCCCACGAACAGCCACTGCACGATAACCGTGGCGATGCTTGGCAAAAACAGACCGGCGACAACGGGGAGATCGCCTGACCACTGGGCTTTGCCAGGCGGCTGCGAGAAGGTCCAGGCAATCAGCCCGATTCCGGCCAGCACGAACAACGAAACCCCAACAAGCCCCGTCAGGTTTATCGCCCTTTGCGGGTTTGGCACGAACTGCGCGATGAAAAACGCCACGGTCGCAACGATGGTGACCAGCGCCGAAACCATGAAGACCAGGATGTATTCGGAATTCGCATTGGTGACGATTGCCAGCCACAGCGCCACCAGCCCGCCGGCCAGGCCGGAAAGGATCAGGGCGAAAAGGCTGGTGACGAATTTCCGCACAGCCTTTTTCCTTCCTAGACCAGCATGCCCATCGGATTTTCGATCATGCGCTTGAAGGCGACCAGAAGTTCGGCGCCGAGCGCACCGTCGACGGCGCGGTGATCGGTCGACAGCGTCACCGACATGATATTGGCGATTCTGATCTCGCCATTCTTGACCACCGGCCGCTGCTCGCCGGCACCCACCGCCAGGATCGTCGCATGCGGCGGGTTGATGACGGCGGCAAAGTCCTTGATGCCGAACATGCCGAGATTGGAGACAGCCGTCGTGCCGCCCTGATATTCCTCAGGCTTCAGCTTGCGGCTGCGCGCACGGCTCGCCAGATCCTTCATCTCGTTGGAGATAGTGGACAGCGTCTTTTCGTCGGCGTGGCGGATGATCGGCGTGATCAAGCCGCCGGGGATCGACACGGCAACGCCGACATCGGCGTGCTTGTGCTTGACCATGGCGCTTTCGGTCCACGACGCATTGGCATCCGGCACCGCCATCAGCGCCATCGCCATCGCCTTGATCACCATGTCGTTGACCGACAGCTTGTAGACGGGCACTTCGCCCTTGTCGGTCTTCTTCATCGGAGCCGCCGCATTGATCTGTGTGCGCAGCGCCAGCAGCGCATCGAGCTCGCAGTCGAGCGTCAGGTAGAAATGCGGGATGGTTGTCTTGGCCTCGACCAGGCGGCGCGCAATGGTCTTGCGCATATTGTCGTGCGGGACGAGCTCATAGGACCCTTCGGCAAACAGCTTCAGCACCTGTTCGTCCGACATCGCCTTGGGTGCCGCAGCCGGAGCCGCAGGTGCCGGAGCGCCGGCAGGTGCGGCTTTCGCGGCCGGTGCAGCCTTGGCGCCACCGCCGGCAATCGCCGCCTCGACATCGGCCTTGACGACACGGCCATGCGGGCCGGTGCCGGTTACGGCGGACACGTCGACTCCGGCATCCTTGGCGATGCGACGAGCCAGCGGCGAAGCGAAGGTGCGCTCGCCTGACGATTGGCTGATCTCCCCCCTTGTGGGGGAGATGGCCGGCAGGCCAGAGGGGGGCGCGACAGACTGAGAGGTCGGCGGGGCAGCGCCCCCCTCTGTCGACTTCGTCGACATCTCCCCCACGGGTGGGGAGATTGACGCCTTATCCTGCTTGGCATCGGCTTTCGCGGGCGCGGCATCGCCACCACCCTTTGCCGCCGCCCCTGCATCCTCGCCTTCGCCGGCGAGAATGGCGATCAGCGCATTGACCTTGACGCCTTCGGTGCCGGCCGGAACGACCAGCTTGGCGACCGTGCCCTCATCGACGGCCTCGACTTCCATCGTCGCCTTGTCGGTCTCGATCTCGGCGATCACGTCGCCCGGCGAAACCTTGTCGCCTTCCTTGACCAGCCACTTGGAAAGATTGCCCTCTTCCATCGTGGGCGACAGCGCCGGCATGGTGATGTTGATTGGCATGATGTCCTCCCGACCGGCTCAGCGATACGTGACGGCTTTGACGGCCTCGATGACCTCGCCGACATTGGGCAAGGCCAGCTTTTCGAGGTTCGCCGCATAAGGCATCGGCACGTCCTTGCCGGCGATGGTGATGACCGGCGCATCGAGGAAGTCAAAGGCGCGCTGCGAAACCTGGTTGGCGATGTGGTCGCCGACCGAACTTTGCGGGAAACCTTCTTCGACCACGATCAAGCGGTTGGTCTTCTTCACCGAGGCAATGACGGTGTCGAGGTCGAGCGGACGGATGGTCCTGAGATCGATGATCTCGGCATCGATGCCCATGCCGCGCAGTTCGGCTTCCGCCTTGATGGCGTAGGTCATGCCGATGCCGAACGAGACGATGGTGACGTCCTTGCCCTGCTTGTGAATGCGCGCCTTGCCGATCGGCAGCACGAAATCATCGAGCTTCGGCACGTCGAAGGACTGGCCGTAGAGGATTTCGTTTTCAAGGAAGATGACCGGGTTCGGATCGCGGATCGCCGCCTTGAGCAGGCCCTTGGCGTCGGCAGCCGTGTACGGCATCACCACCTTTAGCCCGGGAATATGGCTGTACCAGGCGGCATAGCACTGCGAATGCTGGGCGCCGACGCGGGCGGCCGCACCGTTCGGTCCGCGGAACACGATCGGTGCGCCCATCTGGCCGCCCGACATATAGAGCGTCTTGGCCGCGGAGTTGATGATCTGGTCGATCGCCTGCATGGCGAAGTTGAAGGTCATGAACTCGACGATCGGCTTCAGGCCGGCCATCGCCGCACCGACGCCGACGCCGGCAAAGCCGTGCTCGGTGATCGGCGTGTCGACGACGCGGCGCGGCCCGAATTCCTGCAGCAGCCCTTGCGTGATCTTGTAGGCGCCCTGGTATTCCGCCACCTCCTCGCCCATGACGAAGACATCGCCGTCGCGGCGCATTTCCTCGGCCATGGCATCGCGCAAGGCCTCGCGCACCGTAGTCGAGATCATCTCGGTGCCGGCGGGAATATCCGGATCGGCGGCAGGTTTGGCTGCCGGAGCGGCGGGAACTGCCTTCGGAGCCTCGCCGGCATCCTGGGGAGCCGCCTTTGAGCCTTCCTCGGCTGCATCGGTCCGCTGACCGCCAGCGGAAATGGCATCCTGGGTGGAGGCAGGCTTGCCGCTCTTTTCGACGTCGCCTGCACTTTCCCCGTCCTGCAGCAACACGGCGATCACCGCATTGACCTTGACGCCTTCGGTGCCGGCGGGAACCACGATCTTGCCGATCGTGCCTTCATCGACGGCTTCGACTTCCATGGTCGCCTTGTCGGTTTCGATCTCGGCGATGACATCACCGGCGACGACCTTGTCGCCCTCGTTCTTCAACCACTTGGAAAGATTGCCCTCTTCCATGGTCGGCGAGAGAGCGGGCATGAGAATTTCGATCGGCATGTCCTTGCCCTCCCGTTACAATACGATGTCGGTCCAGAGCTCGGACGGATCCGGCTCTGCGTCGTGCTGGGCAAATTCGGCGGCGTCGGCGACGATGTCGCGGACTTCCTTGTCGATGTTCTTGAGTTCGTCCTCGGTCGCCCACTTCTTGGCCGTCAGCCGCACCTTGACCTGCTCGATCGGATCATGATCCGAGCGCATCTTCTGCACTTCTTCCTTGGAGCGGTATTTTGCCGGATCCGACATCGAGTGACCGCGATAGCGATAGGTCTGCATCTCGAGGATGATCGGACCGTTGCCGGCACGGCACCATTCGGTCGCCTGATCGCCGGCGGATTTGACCGCACGCACATCCATGCCGTCGACCTGAATGCCGGGAATCCTGAACGAGGCGCCGCGATGCGAAAAATTGGTTTCGGCCGACGAGCGCGACACCGAAGTGCCCATGGCGTAGCGGTTGTTCTCGATGATGTAGATCACCGGCAGCTTCCACAGCGAGGCCATGTTGAAGCTTTCATAGACCTGACCCTGATTGGCAGCGCCATCGCCGAAATAGGTCAGCGACACATTGTTGTTGTCGCGGTAGCGGTTGGCGAAGGCCAGACCGGTGCCGAGCGAGACCTGCGCGCCGACAATGCCGTGGCCGCCGTAAAAATGCTTCTCCTTGGAGAACATGTGCATGGAGCCGCCCTTGCCCCTCGACAGGCCACCACGGCGTCCGGTCAGCTCTGCCATGACGCCCCGCGGTGACAGTTCCATCGCCAGCATGTGGCCATGGTCGCGATAGGCGGTGATCATCTGGTCGCCGTTGATCAGCGACATCTTCATGCCGGTGACGACCGCTTCCTGGCCGATATAGAGGTGGCAGAAGCCGCCGATAAAGCCCATGCCGTAGAGCTGGCCGGCCTTTTCCTCGAAGCGACGGATAAGCAGCATGTGCCGGTAGGCGGCAAGCTCCTCGTCCTTGGTGAAGTCGGCCGGCTTGGGGGCGGAAAGCCCCGTTGATTTGGCGGATGTCGATTTAACGGATTTGGCAGGCGCTTTTTTGGCGGCGGTGGCCATGCATCACTCCCTGTTGGCGTCTCTTCGCGGACACTAAAGCAGACCATGTCTGCTCCGGGGAGGATCAGCTCCTCCCCACCGATTGGAAGGAAGCTAACATGCGAGACCGCGTTTCGCCATGCAGAAAAACGCATGGCTGGCATGCGCCTAAACGCCCAGAATCGTTAGAGATAACAGCGATTAACCGAAATTCGATTATTTCGAATTGGCCGGCAGCATGATGGTGATTTCATCGGGCTGGGACAGATTGAGCGCCCGGCGTGCCTGCTCGTCGAGCATATCCTTTTCAAGCGTGCCCTCATGCATCAGCTGGACGCGCCGCTCCAGATCGATCCGGCGCGCCTTGATGGCATCGTACTTGGCCTGCAATTCGATGGTCTGCGCTTCGAGCTGATATTTGGAATTGATGCCGAACTCGCCATGATAGGCATGGAAGCCGAAATAGGCCAGGAACGCCACGCAAAGCGACGGGATGATCAGCCGGCCGGTGTTTCTCTGCTTGTGCTGGCGTGTCCACATGGTCGCAATCCTTTGACCGCCATTTGTCGCTCGATTGTGCTTAATGGACGGTTACGGACAGGTGCATTAGCCAGCGGCCGCAACGAAAAAGGGCGGGAAAATCCCGCCCTTCCATCGTTTTCGCCAGTTCGGCAGAATTTAGGCTTTGACCACCGACTTGCCGGCGTAGCGCGCCTGCTTGCCGAGCTCTTCCTCGATGCGGATCAGCTGGTTGTACTTGGCCATGCGATCCGAGCGCGACAGCGAACCGGTCTTGATCTGCCCGCAATTGGTGGCGACGGCGAGGTCGGCGATGGTCGAATCCTCGGTTTCGCCCGAACGGTGCGACATGACTGCGGTGTAGCCTGCCTTATGCGCGGTCTCGACAGCGTCGAGCGTTTCGGTAAGCGAGCCGATCTGGTTGACCTTGACCAGGATCGAATTGGCGACACCCATGCGGATGCCGTCGCGCAGCCGCGCCGTGTTGGTGACGAAGAGGTCGTCGCCAACCAGCTGCGTCTTGTTGCCGATCAAATCGGTCAGGTACTTCCAGCCCTCCCAGTCGTCCTCGGCCAGGCCGTCCTCGATCGAGATGATCGGATAGTCGGCGGCGAGCTTGGCCAGGTACTTGGCCTGCGCCTTCGGATCGCGGGTCTTCTTCTCGCCCTCATAGACGTAATTGCCGTCCTTGAAGAATTCGGTCGCCGCACAGTCGAGACCGAGCGCGATCTCTTCGCCCGGCTTGAAGCCGGCCTTCTCGATTGATTCCATGATGAAATCGAGCGCCACCGGCGCACTCTTCAGATTGGGCGCGAAGCCGCCTTCGTCGCCGACATTGGTGTTGTGGCCGGCATCCTTGAGCTTCTTGCGCAGCGTGTGGAAGATTTCCGAGCCCCAGCGCACGCCTTCGCGCAGCGTCGGCGCGCCGACCGGCAGGATCATGAATTCCTGGAAATCGATCGGATTGTCGGCATGCGCGCCGCCGTTGATGATGTTCATCATGGGCACCGGCAGCAAATGCGCCTTGGTGCCGCCGACATAGCGGTAGAGTGGCAGGCCGGCGGCTTCCGCTGCTGCCTTGGCGACCGCCAGCGAAACGCCGAGAATGGCGTTGGCGCCGAGCCGGCTCTTGTTGGGCGTGCCGTCGAGCTCGATCATGGTCTGGTCGATGTGGATCTGGTTTTCGGCTTCCATGCCGCCGATCGCCTCGAACAGCTCGCCATTGACGGCCTCGACCGCCTTGAGCACGCCCTTGCCGAGATAGCGGGCGCCACCGTCGCGCAGTTCGACGGCCTCATGCGCGCCGGTCGACGCGCCCGACGGCACGGCGGCGCGGCCCATCGAGCCGTCTTCGAGAACGACGTCGACCTCGACGGTCGGATTTCCACGGCTGTCCAGGATTTCACGCCCGACAATGTCGATGATGGCGGTCATTGCGATGTCCCCGATTGATCGATTGAAAGCGTCGCGCCCCTCTTAGCCAAAGTGCCGCAAAAGGCAATCAGGAATGGCATGAAATAATAGTGACGATCGCCCCATGCGCTCAGGCCGTGGGGCATGGGCGACGCCATCTGAACGCAAACAGCCCGCCCTGACGTCATATGTCTGGCGCCGCATGGGGCGGGTGCCCCTCCCCTTTGATCGCGGCAATCCCTTATCACAAAATACCAGGCGGCACGCAAACTCCAGCAGATGCTTCAAAAGAGGCTACCGCCAACGTGACAAACTTCACAATGCAGAGAATTCGAAGATGTTAGCGTCACATCTACAACGCGGACTATTTGACGACGACAGTGAAATCAACAAACTTGAACTCTTTGGGGAGGTGGCAATGGCAGCGATTTCAGGTACTGGCTGGGAACTTCTTATTAGCCGCAGAGTCGAGCATATGAGGGGCACCAGACGCAGGACGGTCGGTACCTATAAAGTCTTCCACAACGGCACGGCAGTAACGGGTCTATCGGGGTTCGTGTGTGAATCTCGCGGCCCTGGCGACAATTCCAAAGAAGACAATGGCAGGCGCATCGAGCCCGGAACCTATCCACTGGCGACACAGGCCGGAGGCAAATATGTGACCATCGGCTACACTGGCGCCAAGACGCCACCCAAACCTGGACTCGAACTGCTGAAGACCAACAAGCGCACCGAAATCCTGATCCATCCGGGCGTCAATTTCCTGTCCAGCGTCGGATGCATCAACCCAACGAAGAAGGTGAGCGGTCCGCTTTCCGACATGGATTTCACGGAGAGCCGGACACGCGTAATCGCCCTCATTGACGATCTGAAAACCTTTGCCGGCGGTGGCTTCCCGAAAAGCAACGGCAAGCGAATTCCCAATGCTTCGGTGGTCGTCGAAGGCGAACCGGTGCTGTCGACCGAGAGTGTCGAGAGCGTGCTCGAAGCGGTTGCGGGCGATCCGAACAAGGGTTTGCCGGCAGCGGTCTTCCAGAAATTCGCGCCGAGACCGGCAAGCGGTTCCAAGCGAACAATCTATGACGGTTACATCGGCGCCTTTACCTCCGACAAGGGCCTCAAGGCACTTGGCGATCATGGCGTGTGCAACAATTATGATCGGCTGATGCATTTCTTCGCTCAAGCGGCGATGGAAACCGGTGGCTTCACCCTCATTCGCGAATCCCTGACCTACACGACCGTGGCGGCAATCCGGAACGCATGGAGGTCGCGAGCCGCGGGCAAGACCGATCAGTGGATCGGGGACAACCTGCTGCGCAAGCCGCAAGCCCTGGGCGACTGGGCCTATGGCGGCCGCATGGGCAATGTGAAAGGAACGTTGGACGGCTTCAATTTCCGCGGCGGCGGCACGTTCCAGACCACCGGGCGCGACGCGTACACGGCCAAGGGCAAGCTCGCCAAGGTTGACCTCGCCAATCATCCTGAACTGATCGAGGATCCGCAGACTTCGCTGCTCGCAGCTTGCGCCGAATGGAAAGGGTCAGGCTGCAATGCCTTTGCCGATGCCGGCCTGATCAAAAAGATCTCGCGCGCGATCAACGTCGGCAACGCCAATTCCGCCACGCAGGCCAATGGCGAAGCGGATCGGATCGCCTGGCACGAAAAGGTTTTCAAGGCGGTGAAGAATGCCGGACTCCTCGGCTGAGCATGCCTCGGATCACGTTCGACAACACCACGTCATCATAATTCAGAGATAACAATCTCTGTGTCGACTAGGATGGTGATGCGCGGGGCGAAACAGGAGGAGTTTCGCCATGTCCGAGTTGAGCGGTATCGTGAGTTTGTTCCTGATCGCGGCGGCGTTCCTGACGTCCTGCGATACGCAGCAGCCGCCCAGGGCGGCGACGCAGCTGTCTACGCTTCATGCAGCAGAATAATTTAGAAACTGTCGGGTTGCACTGAAAAGGCCCCCGTTTCGGAATTCGGGGGCCTTTTCACGTCAGGCGTCAGCGCAGCTGATCAATGCCAATACGGCGTGACCTTGTAGTAATCATAGGAAGCATCACGTGCGGCCTCGCCATCGGCGCCGGCCAGTTCATTGATCGAATAGGCGGGTGCTGCCTTCAGCTGCTCCTTCGAGAACGGCACGACATAGCCGCCCTTGTCCTCGTCATAGTCGAGGCTCGCCCACGGAATGGCGTGATACTTCTCGCCAATGCCGAGAAATCCACCGAACCCGATCACCGCGAACATGATGCCGTTCGACGTCTTGTCGAGCATGATGTCCTCGATGCTGCCGATGCTCGTGCCCTCGGTGTTGTAGACCGACGTGCCGATGACGCGCGAAGCGGCGATTGCTTCGGTGTGGCCTGTTTGGGTGGTCATGGCTGATGCTCCTCATGTCATTGATCTATACTTTGACAATGAGGTGCGCGGGCGAAAGTTCCCGTTTTTTCGAGCGGGCGGTTACTCCGCGAGGATGAACGTCACCTTCATGTTGACGCGATACGCCGCGATCCTGCCGTCCTCGACGACGATCTTCTGGTCCTGGATCCAAGCACCTTCGACGTTCTTCAGGGTTTTGGATGCGCGCTCAATCCCCTTCTCGATGGCGTCCTGAAAGCTCTTTTTCGACGACGACGTGATTTCGGTGACGCGGGCGACGGACATGGCTTCCTCCTGCCAAGACGCTCATTTGCAGGAGCGAGCCTACAGCCGGCTTATGCCTTCCACAAGCAGGGCAGCGCGCGCGCCATAGCCGAAACCATCAGCCTCGGTTCAGGTCAGCAGCATTCTTGGCGATGCGGTCGAATGCCATCAGTCTTTCGAGCAGCGCCGGCATGTCCTTCAGCGGCAGCATGTTGGGCCCGTCGGAGGAGGTCGAATTGTCGGGATCCTGGTGGGTCTCTATGAACACGCCGGCGACGCCGACGGCGACGGCAGCCCGCGCCAGCGTCTCGACAAAGCGGCGCTCACCACCGGAGGAACCGCCCTGCCCGCCCGGCTGCTGCACCGAATGGGTGGCGTCGAAAATCACCGGCGCGCCGATCTCGGCCATCACAGGCAAAGCCCGCATGTCCGACACCAGCGTGTTGTAGCCGAAAGACGCGCCGCGCTCGGTGGTCAGCACATTGAGGTTGCCCGAACCGGTGATCTTGGCCACCACGTTCTTCATGTCCCAAGGCGCCAGGAATTGCCCCTTCTTGACGTTGATCACCTTGCCGGTCTTGGCGGCGGCGACCAGCATGTCGGTCTGGCGCGACAGGAAGGCCGGAATCTGCAGCACATCGACATGGTGTGCGACGATCGCGCACTGCTCCTCGGTGTGGACATCGGTCAGAATGGGAAGCGAAAACGCCTTGCGCAACTCGTCGAACACCGGAAGCGCCGCGTCCATGCCGGCGCCGCGCGTTGCCGACAGCGAGGTGCGGTTGGCCTTGTCGTAGCTGGTCTTGTAGACGAGGCCGATGCCGAGCTTGCCGGTCAGTTCCTTCAGCGCGCCGGCCATGTCGAAAGCGTGCTGGCGCGATTCGAACTGGCACGGGCCGGCGATCAACGCCAAGGGCCCGCTGTTGTCGAAGACGACGTTGCCGACGGTTACTGACGAATTCGGCGCCAGCGAATTGGGCCCTTGCGGCTTGCTCATGGGGTCTCCCGGAAGATGAAAGCCGCGCCCTGTCCGGATGCCGGCTGCACGACGATTTCGTTGCCCGCTATATCGTGCCCGACGGCGTTGTCTGCAAGCAGCCTCGCGACAGCGCCGACACTGCGGGCCGAAAAGGCGATCGCGGCGAAGCGAAGGTCCGTCGGCGCGCCAGCCGACATGCCGAAGCGCTCAGCGAAAGCCGCGGGCTTGAGAACGCTCAAACGCGCGTTCGCCAGGTCGAACGCCGTGCTGCTCCTCTGCCTCGAACCCGTCGCTGTCTCGATCAGGTGGCGCTTTTCGGATGGCACGCCGCTGACCGCGACGATTTCGGCAATGCCGGTCACGCCGTTGGCATGGGCCTGCAGTGCCGTACGGTCGATTTGAGGGGCGTTGATCCGCTCGCAAGCGAACAGAAAGGCGTCCATCGTCTCGGCGCCGGCGGCGAAAGCCAGTTTGAACGAGGCCATGTCGCTCTTTCCGGCCGTGTCGGTGAAGGCGCGGGAAAAGCTCAGTACGTCTCCCGCCGACAGGCCGGCTTTGATAAAGCGCGCATGGTCCGCATCGGCATCGTCGGTGGCCAGCACCACGGCGGAAAAGCCCTCATCGCCCAGCCTGGCGCGATAGAGCCGGTCGCGCGCGACAAAGACATTGCCACCGGCAAATGCCTCGTCTGCAGCCTGTTCATTCCCGACCGCCAGCGGTTCGAGGTAGGTGCCGTCAGCGAAGAAGACGCAGCAATTTTCGGTGCCGAAAGGGTGGATGCCGGTTGGTGCGACGATGAAGCCAAGCGATGTCAGCCGCGCCCGCGCCACGGCGAGGCTCGCCGTCGGCAACACAAGATGGTCAAGCGGATGGATCGTGCTGGTCATGCCGGCGCGGTGTGCATCATTCCGGAAATCGGTTCAAGGCCTCTTGCCAGCCCGATCAGGCCATCGCCACGACATCGGCCGAATAGCGCAATTCGCGCAATGGTTTGACCCGACTGGTCGTCTCGGCATAGAGCGGGTGCGCCTTGTAGGCGGCAAGCGCGGCATCATCCTCGAACTCGGCATAGACGACCACGTCGATCGCATCCGACAGCGGATCGACCTTGGTGTTGAGCGTCACCTCGAAGAGGCTTGAATGCGGGATCTTGCCCAGCGCGAGCAAGCCCGTGCGCACGGCCTCGACATCGTCCTTGCGCCGCGCGCTGAAGAAAACGATATGCCGGATCACACCTGCCTCCACGTTCGATTTGCGGCATGTTTTGTGTGAGCGGGACCGTCGCGTCAACCGCCACGATGTCGCGCCCGGCAATGCCGGCAGGCGACTTTGCAGAGGCGCAAAAGCTAGGCTTTGCCGGTGACGTAGCGCACGACGCGCGACATTTCCCTGACCGTCGTGTCGAGATAGCGGCCCTGATTATAGAGGCCATCCCAGATCAGGAAAAAGGCGATGGCGGTGATGACGATGACGTAACGCATGGCTGAAACTAACGTATGTGGCTGTTCCTAACCATAGCGATTTCACCGGCGGTCGCTCGCCCTCACCGATTCTGGCCCCAGGCACGCCACCTGGGCCAGTGCCGGGCACGGCTTGCCTCTTGAAGTTCCGGTCGATGCGGTGGAAGATTGTGGCGAAAATTTAAGCAGGCTACGGCGTTCGCGCCTGGCGAATGAAAGTGGAGGATGTGGAGGCCGGCAGATCTTGCGCCGCCCCCGCGGAAGTCCAGGGGGGTGTGAGATGGCTGTCAGGGAATACAAAGGCATCGGCGACGCCATCAGGCTGGACGAACTCAATTTCGCCGAGATCGTCAAGGGCCTGCCGGCCAAGGCGCGCATGGTGCTGTCGGCGGCGATGAAATTGCCGCGCGGTTCGCTGAAGGTGAGGATGCCGGATGGCCGGGCGGTGCTTGTCGGCGGCAACGGACCCGGGCCGGATGCCGAGCTGGTGTTGAAGAACTGGCGCCTGCCCGGCCGTGCCTTTTCCGGCGGCACCATCGGCGTTGCCGAATCCTACATGGACGGCGACTGGGAAAGCCCTGATGTAACCAGCTTCCTCGAACTGTTCGTCGTCAACTCGGCCGTTGGGGAACGCATTGCCGGCGGCGCCAACTGGCTCATCAACACGGTCCAGCGCATCCGCCACTGGTTCAACGAAAACACCCGCACCGGCTCGAAGCGCAACATCTCGGCGCATTACGATCTCGGCAACGCCTTCTACAAGCAATGGCTCGATCCCAGCATGACCTATTCGTCGGCGCTCTATGCGACCGGCGCCAACGACCTGGAAAGCGCTCAGGCCGCCAAATACCGCGCGCTGGCCAAGGATACCGGCATCGGCAAGAAGGACCATGTGCTCGAGATCGGCTGCGGCTGGGGCGGTTTTGCCGAATTTGCCGCGCGCGAGATCGGCTGCCGCGTCACCGGCCTGACCATCAGCCGCGAACAGCACGATTTCGCCAAGGCGCGCATCCAGAAGGCGGGACTGTCTGACAAGGTCGACATCAAGCTGCAGGATTACCGAGACGAAACGGGCACTTACGACCGCATCGCCTCGATCGAGATGTTCGAGGCGGTCGGCGAAAAATATTGGCCGGTATTTTTCGGCAAGATGAAGGCGTGCTTGAGGCCCGGCGGCACCGCCGGCCTGCAGATCATCACCATCAACGAGGCCGCCTACGACACCTATCGGGCGAGGCCGGATTTCATCCAGCGCTATGTCTTCCCAGGCGGCATGCTGCCGACGCCGTCGATCCTGAAGACGCTGGGCAGCGACCATGGCCTTGCCCATCTGCGCGAGCGCGTCTTTCCGGACGACTATGCCCGCACGCTTGCCGAATGGCGCAACCGCTTCTGGGCGTCGTGGGAAAAGATCGTCCCGCTCGGCTTCGACGACCGCTTCAAGAAGCTTTGGGAATTTTATCTCCACTATTGCGAAGCCGGCTTTAGAGCCAGCTACATCGACGTGCGCCAAGTGGTCTACAAAGCCTGATCCGAAGCGTGATTGAGCGGGCGTATGCCCGCTCGTTTTCCCTGTTAGCTGCACGTTGCCTCAAAGCAGGATGCGATACTTCGCAAACCCGGATTCGCCCTCGCCGGCCGGCTCGATCTTGAGCGATTTCACTCCCGATATAAAATCCTTCGCTTTGGGGCCGGTCTCGAACACGACGCTGGTGCCGGGCAGCGGCGTGAACGACCAATTGTCGTCGGCCGAGGGATTGATCGTGCCTTCGCTGACGACGTAGCGCACGATCACGTCGCGGTTGGTGTCCGGCGCCTCGTAGATGATCTTCGAGGCATTGATGTCGGGGAAATTGCCGCCACCGCCGGCGCGGTAATTGTTGGTGGCGACGACGAATTTCGCTGCCGGATCAATAGGCTTGCCGTCGAAGCTGAGGCCGACGATGCGGTTCGAGCCGGCATTGGCGACGCCACCCTTGGCATCGTATTTCGGCAGCTGCGACAGGTCTATTCCGTAGCTGACGCCATCGATCACATCGAAATTGTAGGACGGGAATTCGGTGTCGATGAGCGCCTGGTCGGCCTTGCCCGGCTCGATCTTCCTGAAAATGCCGGCCGACATTTCCAGCCATTCCTTCACTTGCGCGCCGGTGATTTCGACGGCGCGCACCGTGTTCGGATAGAGATAGAGGTCGGCGACGTTCTTGATGGCGATGTCGCCCACCGGCACGTCGGTATAGTAGTCGGCGCCGTTGCGCCCGCCGGCCTTGAAGGGTGCTGCCGCCGACAGCAGCGGCACATCCTTCCACTGCGTGCTCTTCAATATGTCCTTGAGGTACCAGCTCTGCGCCTGGTTGACGATCTGCACCGACGGATCGTCGGCGACCAGCGCGAAATAGGAATAGAGCGGCGCCGAGGTCTTGCCGACCGGTCGGCGGACATAGGCAAGTGTCGCCTCATGGTCCGCCTTCAGCGCATCGACGACGCGCTGGTCGTCCGCCACCGTCGGCTTGTTTGCCTTGTCGACGCGCTGGTAGATCGGCCTTGCCTCCGATGTGGCCGAGGCTACGCGCCATTTCGATCCGTCCCGTTCCAGAAGCAGATCGATCAGTCCCATATGCGAGCCCCAGAAACCGCCCATCACGGCGGGCTTGCCCTGCAGCGTGCCTTTCTCGGTGTCGACGCCTTCGAGCGCCTGAAAATCCTTCTTGCCGGGGAAGACGAGATGCTGATGGCCGGTGAACACCGCATCGATGCCTTCGACGCCGGCGACGAAGAAGGAGGCGTTCTCCATGCCGTCGCCCTGCTTGATATCGATGCCGGAATGCGAGAGCGCGATGACGATGTCGGCGCCCTCCTCCTTGATCTGCGGCACCCATGCCCTGGCCGCCTCGACGATGTCGCGCGTCCTGACATTGCCTTCCAGGTTCTTCAGGTCCCAGACCATGATCTGCGGCGGCACAAAGCCGATGATGCCGATCTTGATCGGCTGCTCGGCGCCCGACCCGTCCTTGATCTTCTTGTCGAGGATGACATAGGGCTTGAGGTAGAGCTTGTCGTCGCGCGGTTTGGCGGCAAGCTCGGTGCCGCGGATCAGATTGGCGCAGACGAAGGGGAAATTGGCTCCGGCCAGCACCTTGTCGAGGAACGACAGGCCGTAATTGAACTCGTGATTGCCGAGCGTCGAGCATTCATAGCCCAGCAGGTTCATGCCCTTCATGATCGGATGCAGATCGCCTTCCTTCAGCCCCTTCTCATAGGCGATGTAATCGCCCATCGGATTGCCCTGCAAAAGATCGCCATTGTCGATCAGCATCGCATTGGTGGCTTCCTTGCGCACCGCCGCGATCAACGAGGCCGTCCGCGACAGGCCCATCGTGTCGTTGGCTTTGTCGGCGTAGTAATCGTAGGGCAGGACATTCACATGGATGTCTGTCGTCTCCATGATCCGGAGATGCGCCTGGTTGGCCTGTGCGCGGGCGGAGAACGGGTGGAGCATGATCAGCGCGCCTGTGGCGGCCGCACCGGCAAGAAAACCGCGACGGGAGACGGGGTGGAGCAAATGCGACATGGTTTTCCTTCCCAGCGATGCGACAATATCCCAGCCCTGGGCGAAAGCTTCGCGCCGAAAGCCGGCCATGTCCACCGTGAAGTCAGTCGATCAGCAAAAGGTGACGGCTGGATGAATATCCTTGGCCGCGGTTGAGAACCTCAGCCCTTGTCGTCATCGCCCTGGGTAATCAGCCGCGCGCTGCGCTGGCCGGTGAAATAGATCCATAGCCAGCTAAGCGACACCGAGAGCCGGTTGCGAAAACCGATCAGGAAGTAGATATGCGCCACGCCCCACAGCCACCAGGCAAGCCATCCCGTGAGCTTGATCGAGCCGAAATCGATCGGGGCTGCCCACTTGCCGATCGTCGCCAGGTCGCCGGCATGTTTGTAGCGGAAAGGCCGCGGCGCGCTATCGCCGGCCAGCCGCGCCCTGATCGTCGCGGCGACGTGCTTGCCCTCCTGCTTGGCGGAAGGCGCCACGCCTGGCACCGGCTTGCCGTCCGGCCGCGAGACATGCGCTGTGTCGCCGATGACGAAGATTTCAGGACTGTTCGGCACGGTCAGATCGGGCTCGACCATTACCCTGCCCGCCCGGTCCACCGGCGCGCCCAGCCACTCTCCCGCGGGCGAAGCCGCTACGCCGGCGGCCCACAGGATGGTTCGCGCCGGCAGATGCGTATCGCCAAAGACGACGCCTTCGGCATCGAGGCGCGTGACGGCGCGGCCAAGCTCGACCGTGACGCCCCGCCGCTCCAGCGCCTTGCGCGCATAGTCGGACAGCTTTGGCGCGAAATTGGCGAGGATCCTGTCTCCGGCCTCCACCAGCACCACACGCGCCTCACGCGTGTCGATGTTGCGGAATTCGCCGCGCAGCGTTTCATGCGCGAGTTCGACAATGGTGCCGGCAAGCTCCACGCCGGTCGGGCCGCCGCCGACGATGACCAGTGTCAGCAGTGCCTGGCGCTTGGCCGGATCGGTCTCGCGCTCGGCCTGCTCGAAGGCGAGCAGGATGCGCCGGCGAATGGTGGTTGCGTCTTCAAGCGTCTTCAGCCCGGGCGCGAAAGGCTCCCATTCGTCGTGGCCGAAATAAGCATGACGCGCGCCGGTGGCGAGCACCAGCGTGTCGTAGGGAACAGAACTGCCGTCCTCAAGCAGCACGCGTTTGCCTGGACGGTCGACGCCGGTGACGTTGCCGAGCAGGGTCGTCACGTCCTCGCGCTTGCGCAGCAGATGACGGATCGGCCAGGCAACTTCCGAGGTCGCCAGCGAGGTGGTCGCCACCTGGTAGAGCAGCGGCTGGAAAAGGTGATGGTTGCGCTTGTCGATCATGGTGATGCGCACGGGTGCGCCGGCCAGCGCCCGGGTGAGTTCGAGACCGCCGAACCCTGCGCCGACGACAACGACATGATGGCTGGTTTCACTCATCGCATTCACCCCTGTTTGTCTCCCTTTATCTAGTGATTTTTGTGCACCGCAACCATGTCGCGGCGCGCTAGACTGCCGCGCGTAAGGCTGCCCAGGACTCGTCGCCGGATGTCGCGAATGCCTATGTCGGCAAGCCTGGACGGGTATAGCCTTGCAGGGGCTGGAACCACGGGAGTGAGGCATGGCCAACGACGATGACAAAGATCGCAAAGGGCGGGCGCAATATTCTTCGCCGCCTTGCTTCATGCACGAACTCGATCCGGAATTTCGCGCGCCCACGTCCGATTGGACCGATGTGCGCCGTTGGCGCAAGGCCGAGCGCGAGCGTCTGATCGCGGCACGGTTGGCGGTTTCGGCCGATGCGCGGGTGGCGATGTCGCGGGCTATCACCGAAGGCCTCGACGCGGCAATCGGCGACATCGCCGGCCGCATGGTCAGCCTGTACTGGCCGTTTCGCGGCGAGCCGGACCTGCGGTCGTGGATGGCGTCGATCAACCAGCGCGGCGGCCGCACGGCACTGCCAGTCGTCATCGAGAAGGGCCAGCCGCTGATCTTCCGCGCTTATGTGCCTGGCGACCGGCTGGAAAAAGGCGTCTGGAACATCCCTATCCCCGCCGAAGGCGACCCGGTGCTGCCCGACGTCGTCATCTCGCCGATCGTCGGCATCGACCCGCGAAACTACCGCCTGGGCTATGGCGGTGGCTTCTTCGACCGCACGCTGGCTGCCATGCCGTTCAAGCCATTGGTCATCGGCGTCGGCTACGAACTGCAGCGCATAGCCACCATCTACCCGCAGCCGCACGACATCCCAATGGATAGGCTGGTGACCGAGGCTGCTCAGGGCTAGGCCAGTTCCGGCTTCATGCCCATGGCGGTCCGGTCGACGATCTCGCGCAAGGCGAACGATGAGTTGATCTTGGTCACATGCGGCATCGCCGACAGCCACTCCTTGTGGATGCGCTCATAGTCGACCAGATCCTTGGCGGCGATGCGCAGGATGTAGTCGTATTCGCCCGACATCAGGTGGCACGACAGCACATTGGGGCAGCGCTTGATCGCCGCCTCGAAATCCGACAGCGTCTTTTCGAACTGTCCCGACAGCGATATGTGCACGATCGCCGTCATCTGGTGGCCGAGCGCGGCATTCGAAAGCCGGGCGTGATAGCCGCGGATGGTGCCGGATTTCTCCAGATTGTCGAGCCGGCGCGAACAGGCCGACTGCGACAGGCCGACCCTTTCGGCGAGCGCCGCATTGGGTATGCGGCCATCCTTCTGCAGTGCCTCGAGAATGGCGATATCGATCCTGTCGAGCGGCATTTACAGTGATTCCTGCGAAAATTCTGCAATTTCGCGCAACGATTATCGAAACGCGTGACCCCGCGCAAGCGCATTCGCAAACACCTGCGCAACGATTCGTGGTTCACTCGGTTGATACAGGGAACGAGCCCGAAGGGCCGGATCAGGAGAAGACTATGCGCGTCGGTTGCCCCAAGGAAATCAAGAACCACGAATACCGCGTCGGCCTGACGCCGGGCTCTGTCCGCGAATATGTTGCGCATGGCCATGAAGTGCTGGTCGAAAGCGGCGCCGGCGCCGGCATCGGCGCCGATGACAATGCCTATCGCGCCGCCGGCGCCACCATCGCCAAGACCGCCACCGACGTGTTCGCCAAGTCGGACATGATCGTCAAGGTCAAGGAGCCGCAGCCCAACGAATGGGCGCAGTTGCGCGACGGCCAGATCCTCTACACCTATCTGCACCTGGCCCCGGATCCGGAGCAGACCAAGGGCCTGCTCGCGTCCGGCGTCACCGCAATCGCCTATGAGACCGTAACCGACGACCGCGGCGGCCTGCCGCTCCTGGCGCCGATGTCGGAAGTTGCCGGCCGCCTGTCGATCCAGGCCGGCGCGACCGCGCTGCAGAAGGCCAATGGTGGCCGCGGCGTGCTGCTCGGCGGCGTGCCCGGCGTACTGCCCGGCAAGGTCACCGTGCTCGGCGGCGGCGTCGTCGGCCTGCATGCCGCCCGCATGGCCGTCGGCCTCGGCGCCGACGTCACCATCATCGACCGCTCGATCCCGCGCCTGCGCCAGCTGGACGACCTCTTTACCGGCCGCGTCCACACCCGCTACTCCACAGTCGAGGCGCTTGAGGAAGAATGCTTCTCGGCCGACATCGTCGTCGGCGCCGTGCTCATCCCGGGTGCTGCTGCACCCAAGCTGGTGACTCGCGAAATGCTGTCGGGCATGAAGAAGGGCTCGGTGCTGGTCGACGTCGCCATCGACCAGGGCGGCTGTTTCGAGACCTCGCACGCCACCACCCATGCCGAGCCGACCTATGAGGTCGACGGCGTGATCCACTACTGCGTCGCCAACATGCCGGGCGCCGTGCCGGTGACCTCGGCGCACGCGCTCAACAACGCGACGCTGCATTATGGCCTGCAACTGGCCGACAAGGGCCTGAAGGCGCTGGTCGACGACCATCATTTGCGCAACGGCCTCAATGTCCACAGGGGCAAGATCACCAATCGCGCCGTCGCCGAAGCACTCGGCTATGAGCTGGTCGAATCGAAGGCGGTTCTGGCGGCCTGACCAGACGCCTTAATCGACTCAAGCAGTTCTGCCTCCCTCACCCGCCGGTTGCGCCGGCGGGTTTTTTATTGGCCGCGTGCTCACAAATTGCGGGCTCTAAGGCAACATCACGGCGAAACGGCCCGGCTTGGCGGTGCTTTTGCCTATCGATGTGGCATTTTTGTCATTCCAATATTAGCGAGCATCCTGTTAGAACACGGACGGGTTTGTTCTATGCTAAGGGGCTAAAATGTTCATTTCTGCTAAATCCGTTCTTCTCGGCGCCGTTTCGGCAATGGCTTTGATATCGGTAGCGCATGCCGCCGATGTTGTGCAGCCGGTGGAAGAACCTGCCGGCTTCAACTGGAGCGGCGCCTATGTCGGCATCGGCGGCGGCTTCGGCGCCACCGTGCACCGCATCAGCGTCGACCCGTTTCTCGACTTCAATGGCATCGGCGGCAACGGCGTGTTTGGCGAAATCACCGCCGGCTACGACTACATGGTCTCTGAACGCTTCCTGCTCGGCGGCTTCATCGACGCCAACATCGGGAATATCGGTCCGTCGATCAGCCTTCCGGGCGCTGATATCGACCTGACGAACGCTTATGGCTTCGACGTCGGCTTGCGCGCCGGCTATCTCCTGAACCCCGATACGCTCGGCTATGTGCTCGGCGGCTACACCTGGAACCATTTCAAGCTCGAGGGTTCGGGCTTTGCCGACGGTCTTGATTTCACGGAGAACCGTGGCGGCTATGTCGTCGGCGTTGGCATGGAAACCGTGCTGCGCGGCAACTGGACGATCAAGACCGAGTACCGCTACGCCAACTATGGCGACGACTCGGTGGCTGACCTCGGCATTATCGGCGGCCCGGGGACCTCTCTGGATGTCGAGCCATCCAGCCATACCTTCCACATCGCGGCCAACTACCGCTTCGGCGCCCAGAATGGCGGCGGTGCCTCGTTTGCTGCTCCGACCTACAACTGGACCGGCTTCTATGTCGGCGGCGCGCTTGGCGCCGGCACTGTAGTGCATGACCTGACGCTCGCCAGCGCCCTCGAATTGGATGGCATCGGCGGCGAAGGCGTGTTCGGCGAGGCGAGCATCGGTTACGACCATGATTTCGGCGGCTGGGTCGCCGGCGTTCTGGTCGACGCCCGCTATTCCGGCATACGCTCGAAGCTGGACATTCCGGGTGGGTCGATCAAAGGCGATGCCGACTATGGCTTCGATGCCCTGGCCCGCATCGGCGCCAAGGTCAACGAATCGACGCTGGCCTATGTCCTCGGCGGTTACAGCTGGCAGCATTTCGACCTGCATGCCTCCTCGCCCGTTGGCGACATCATCGACTGGGGCTCGAGCGGCTTCTCGGTCGGCGGCGGCCTGGAAACGGCCGTTTCCAGCAACATGACGCTTGGTCTCGAATACCGCTATTCGCAGTATGAGAAAGAGGATTTCGGTTCGGACGGCTTCCTCACCGACGAGCCTTCCTTCCAGACCGTTCGCGTCGGCGCGAAGTATAAATTCAACTAAACGCCGCACACACACACGGCGAAGGCCCGTCGGTCAATTCCGGCGGGCTTTTTCTTTGCGCAAAATTCCTGACGTCGGAAGTGAACAGGCTGGCGGACAACAAAAAAGCGGAGCCAAAGCCCCGCTTCCTCGTTGTCGAGATCGCCGCCGGTTCATCCGCGGTCGGCAAACCCATCGACACTCGTCTTTTAATGGACGAATGCGACGGGAGTGCGACAGTTCACCGGCAGTCGGCGCGCCACCAGGCCGGCGACAATCGCGGCGCTTGTGTGAAGTGCTTCACATCAGCCATTCGAAAAACATGTGCAGACAGGGATGCCAACTTGACGGCTCGTGCCGTCACACGGTTCCCAACTGCCCGCCAGACCACCGGCGGGCATCTTTTTGTCAGAAACGCTCGATGCGGCACTGATAACAATTGTTGCGCGCCGAGCGGACGTGGACATAGGCGATGTCAGCGCGCTCAAACAGCGTCTCTGCCCGCGCCGCAATGCCGCCAGTCGGAATGACGCCGCCGCTGCCATAGACGATGCGGTCATCCGCACCATAGCCGCGCACGATATAGCCGCTGCTCTCAAGCATCTCTGGAAGCGCTTCCGTCTCGGCTGCGCGTTCGCATTCCTGCGCATGCAGGAAGATCGGTCCTGTCTCGGCGTAAGGCTGCAACGCCGGAAATGGCCGATAGGCCATGATCAGATAGCCATCGCCTTCGGCGACGTTTCTCAGGCAATGCCGGCACGGCACCCCGTCGCCATCTGAAACCTTCCGCTCCGGCGTTTGCCCGTAGGCGTCCGGCCCGCCGCGCTGCAGCGCTCTCACATCTTCTGTCGGCAAGGCTTTGAACTGGACGGTCATGGCTAAATCTCCGGTGTGGTTGACCGGAAATTATGCCCCCGCCGAGGTGCTTCCCACCCGATTCCTGTCAACTGTCAGCAGCCCGGCCAGTCTCAGGCCGGACTGCTTCGGCATTGGGCAGGTCCCGCGCCGGCTCAGCGGATGAAATCGTCGAAGCGGCGCAGCGTCACCCGGCGCCTGCGCCAGTTCTCGTCCTGGGTCCGCACGAGCAGGAATTCCTCGCCATGAACGGTCGGTTCGGCCTTCAGTCGGAGAAAGTCACGGCCGCATGACGCTGGCCGAGCGCTCGGCGAACGACAGCGGATGCACGGTCTCCTTCTTTTGCGCCACCGGCGCAAAACCGAGCTTCTGGTAGAGCGGCAAGGCAGCCGGATGGTCGAGCGTGCAGGTCTGCACCGTTACCCGTTTCGGCCCATACGACCATGCTGCGGCAATCGCCGCACCGAGGAACCAACGGCCGATGCCTTGCCCGGTCGCATGTTCCATCATGCCGAAATAAGCGAGCTCGACCTCTTCCGGCAGATGCGGCTTGAGGTCGAAGAACCCGGCTGGCGCGCCGTCAAGATAAAGCACCCGGATGTCGCGGTCCTCGCGGTGGATCCCGGCGGCAAGCTCGTCATCGTCCAGCCTCAGCACATTGACCCAGTGCCATTTGCGCCCGACCCGATCCATCAGATAGCGGTAGAAATGCAGCGGAATGTCCTTGGTCCTGAGCAGCGCGATCTGCCTGTTGTAGGGCAACGGCGGCGAATAGGCCGGCGGCACATGCATTTCCAGAAACGTGACCGTAACCTCGATGTCGTCCAGCGCGCCATTTTCCATCGCCATCATTCCTTGCCCGTCACCACGGGCGTGTCTGCCAGCCCGCCCCATTCCGTCCATGAGCCGTCGTAGAGCCGGTTGTCGGTGTGGCCGAGCGTCTCCAGCGCCAGAGTGACGACAGCCGCCGTGATGCCGGAACCGCAAGAGGTGACGACCGGTTTCGACAGATCGATACCGGCATCCTCAACGGCCTTGCGCAACTGGTCCTTCGACAACAGCGCGCCATCCAGCGACAGCGCCGAATAAGGCAAATTGTGCGCGCCGGGCATGTGGCCGGAGCGAACACCCGCGCGGGGCTCTGGCTCGGCGCCGGTGAAGCGGCCCGCGCCTCGGGCGTCCGCAATCTGGCTCTCGCCAGTCTCGACGATGCGGCGCATGTCGGCAAGGCTGGCGACGCGAGCGGCATCGAAATCGGCATGAAACACATTCGGCGCGATGTTGGTCGGCTCCGCCGTCACCGGCCGGCCCGCCGCCTTCCAGCGGTCGAAGCCGCCGTCGAGCACATAGACCTGGAACACGCCCATGACGCGGAACATCCACCAGGCGCGCGGCGCCGAGAAGAAACCCGGACCGTCATAGACGACAATGGTGTCGTCGGCCGAAATTCCCATGGCGCCTACATATTGCGCCAAATGCTGTGGCGAGGGCAGCGTGTGCGGCAGCTTGGCATCAGGATCGGAGGCCGCATCATGATCGAAGAATCGCGCGCCCGGAATATGCGCAGCCTCATACTCGGCGCGCGCATCGCGCTTCTGCGCCGGCAGATACCAGGATGCATCGACGATCGTCAGGCCGGGCTCGCCAAGACGGCTCTGCAACCAGTCCGCATCGACGATGAAAGAGCTGTCATCGGCCATTGTTCTTCTCCTGCTCCGCCTTGGCGAAGCATTGCTTCCTGTTGACCATGATCTTCCCCGAAAACCGGCTTCCACTTTTCGGGATCATGGTTCGTTCAAGCCACCGGCATTGGTCCGAAGCGAATGCGAAAACGCCGGTTTTCGCGGCCCTTCTTCTCGATCTTGCCGATATGGATTTCACCGACTTCGCCGGTGCTTTTGACATGGGTGCCGCCGCAGGGCTGGCTGTCGATCGAAGCGTTGTCGCCGATGCAGACCAGGCGGATCTTGCCGGTGCCGGCGGGCGGCCGGACATTCTTGGATTTCACCAGGCCAGGATTGGCTGCCAGTTCCTCGTCGGTGATCAGCCTGATGAAGATCGGATGATCGGCTCGCACCAGCTCCATCAGCCCGGCGGTGACGTCTTCCCTGGTGAAGCCGGCATCGGGAGCGTCGAAGTCGACGCGGCTGTCATCTTCGGAAACCGCGGCACCGGTAATCGGAAACGGACAGACGACGGTGAGCAAATGGCAAGCTGCGTGCATGCGCATCAGGAGATGCCGCCGCTCCCAGTCGATGGCGAGTTTCACCTGCTCGCCGACCTCGGGTGCCGGCTGCTCCGGCGCCGGCACATGGATAATCTCGTCCTTGGTCTCGCCGGTGATGGTGGCGGCAATGGCGATGCGGCTGCCGTCGGCGCGCTCTAATGTTCCGGTATCGCCAGGCTGGCCGCCCGATGTGGCATAGAAGATGGTCCGGTCGAGAATGATGCCGCCGCGCTCGTTGATGGCGACAACAGTGGCGTCAGCCGCTCTGAGATAGGCGTCGTCGCGAAACAGCGCTTCTGTTCTGTGCGCCATCAGGCGACCTTCTCATACGGCACCGAAATTGTGCTGCGCTCATCCATCCAGCCCGGCACCGGCAGGTTCTTATCCCGCAGGAATTCCGGGTTGAACAGCTTCGACTGGTAGCGCGTGCCATAGTCGGCAAGGATGGTCACGATGGTGTGGCCGGGGCCAAGCTCGCGCGCCAGCCGTATCGCGCCGGCAATGTTGATGCCGGTCGAACCGCCGACGCACAGGCCTTCTTCCTGGATCAGGTCGAAGACGATCGGCAGCGCTTCCTCGTCCGGCACCTGGAACGAGAAGTCCGGCGTGAACCCATCGAGATTTGCCGTGATGCGCCCCTGTCCTATCCCTTCGGTGATCGAGCTGCCGTCGGACTTCAATTCGCCACTGGTGTAGAAGGAATAGAGCGCCGCACCCAGCGGATCGGCGAGTGCGATCTTGACGTTGCTGCTCCTGGCCTTCAGCCCGAAGGCGACGCCGGCCAGCGTTCCGCCCGAACCCACCGCCGAGACGAAACCGTCGACCTTGCCGCCGGTCTGCGTCCAGATTTCTTCCGCCGTGGTGCGGATATGGCCGTCGCGATTGGCAACGTTGTCGAACTGGTTGGCCCAGATCGCGCCGTTCGGCTCCGACCTCGCCATCTGCTCGGCCAACCGCCCCGACAGTTTCACGTAATTGTTGGGGTTCTTGTAAGGCACCGCCGGCACTTCGATCAGCTCGGCGCCAAGCAGCTTGATCGTGTCCTTCTTTTCCTGGCTCTGGGTGTCGGGAATGACGATCACTGTGCGATAGCCCAGCGCCTTGGCGACCAGCGTCAGGCCGATGCCGGTATTGCCTGCCGTGCCCTCGACGATGACGCCGCCCGGCTTCAACAGTCCGCGCTGTTCGGCGTCGCGGATGATGAACAGGCCGGCGCGATCCTTGACCGACTGGCCGGGGTTCATGAACTCGGCCTTGCCCAGGATCTCGCAGCCGGTCTGCTCCGAGGCCTTGTTGAGGCGGATCAGGGGCGTGTTGCCGATCGCTTCGATCACAGAACGGGGCATCCGGGATTCCTTATGTAGCTGCGGCGAGACCCTAGAAACCCGAAGCGTGCGTTTCAAGGCAAGAATTCGCCTGGTCCAGTCGCATTTCGGGCACTGCAATCTCCCGCGGCCGGACATCGCGCGATGACGATCATTTCAACCAGTACGGAAAAGCGCTCTTTTCATTCGATTTTTTCACCGCTAGAGCACTAATGACAGATCGGCAGGGCGCAGAATGACACTTTACCGGGCCAACCCGAAGCACGGCGTCGCCTGGATAACCGGCGGCAGCAGCGGCATCGGCCGTGCGCTGGCAAAGGACCTCGCGGCAAAGGGCTTTGTCGTCGCGGTCACCGCACTCGACGGCGACCCACTCGACGCGCTCATCGTCGAGACGGCGCAGATGCCGGGACGTGTCGTCGCCTACCCTTGCGACGTCACCGATGAGCCGCGCATGGCAAGCACGGTGGCGGCGATTGAAAAGGAGCTCGGGCCGATCGTGCTCGCCGTCTTCAACGCCGGCAACTACATCGCCACGCCCGGCGAAGACCTCAGGGTCCGCGACTTTCGCCAGACCTTCGAGGTCAACTATTTCGGTATCATCAATGGCCTCGTCCCGCTCATGGAGCGCATGCGCATCCGTGCGCGCGGCCATATCGTGCTTGTCGGATCGGTTACCGCCTATTTCGGCTGGCCGACCACGGCGGCCTATGGCGGCTCGAAGGCGGCGATCAACATCCTAGCCGAGTCGCTGAAATACGATTTCGACAAGATGAATGTCCGGATCCAGGTGATGAATCCGGGCTTCATCGACACCCCGCTGACGGAAAAGAACATGCTGCCGATGCCGGGGCTGATGCCGGTCAACCGCGCCTCGCGCCGCCTGCTGCGCGGCATCGAGCATGGCGGCTTCGAGGTTACCTTCCCTCACCGGCTGAGCTGGGGGCTGAAGTTGCTGGCACTGCTGCCAAGGCCAGTCTGCCGGTGGTTCATCAGCACGGCGACCCGCTGGACAGGGCGGCCGCTGAATTTCGACCGCAAGCCGCCGAACGAATAGCTGTCCACAGCCCCGGCTGTTGCCTGACTGCACCGGCCGCCATAGCTTTAGAATTGTCGTGGAGTCTGAGATGGGGCGGCGGATCGTGCTTGCGGTGCTGGGCGTCGTCATCATCCTTGTCCTGGCCTTCCTGCTTGGTCCGCGCGTTCCCGTCGACACAACAATCAGCTTCGACCCCAAGGTGATCGGCGACGATCCGCAAGCATATATCGCGCGTGAAGAGGCTGCCGTGCCCAACGTCCGCGACGGGCTCGAGAAAGAAATCATCTGGGCCGATCCGATGGTTCACGCCAGGACGCCATTGGCGATCGTCTATATCCATGGCTTTTCGGCATCGAAGGGCGAGGTTCGCCCGCTGGCCGACGAGGTCGCCGACCAACTCGACGCCAACCTTTTCTACACCCGCCTCACCGGTCATGGGCAGGACGGCGCCTCGATGGCGCAAGGCAGCGTCAATGCCTGGATCAACGACTACGAGGAGGCGCTCGCCATCGGCCGGGCCATCGGCGACAAGGTGATCGTCATCGGCACCTCGACCGGTGGATCGCTGGCGGCATGGGCGGCGACTGAGCCTGGCGCATCGGACGGCGTCGCTGCAATCGCATTCATCTCGCCGAATTTCGGCATCAGGGCTTCAGGCGCCGAGCTGCTGACCATGCCCTGGGGCAGGCAGATCGCCGAGTTCGTCGGCGGCAAGGAGCGCAGCTTTACGACCCGCAACGCGCTGCACGAGAAACTCTGGACGCACACCTATCCAATGGCGGCCGTGCTACCGATGGCGGCGCTGACCAACCTTGCCTACGCAGCGCCTGTGGAGAAGGCAACCATACCGGCGCTGTTCATCTTCTCGGATTCCGACAAGGTGGTGCGCCAGGATCGCACCCGCGAAATCGCCGGCCGCTGGGGCGCACCGCATGAACTGGTGCCCGTCGACGACAATGGCGATCCCGACGACCACGTCATTGCCGGCGACGCGCTGTCGCCCTCGACCACGGCATTCCTGGCGCAGCGGATCGTCGTGTGGGTTCAGGCAATTACCGGGCAGCCCTAAACGAAAAAGGACGGCCGAAGCATTGCCCCGACCGTCCTCATACTCGATCGTCAGCAATCAAGCCAGGCTCGACGAGCCTGACCGGTTCGTCTGATCAGGCAGCCCGCGCCGCGGGCCGCTTGCCGCCGAAGCGGCGCTTGTTGTTGCCCTTGAAGGCCTTGGCGCCTTCCGGCTTGCGCTCGCTTGCACCCGCAAAGGCCGGCTTGTCACCAAAACGCTTCTTGGCGAAGCCGTTGTTCTGGCCACCGGGCCGCCTGCCGTCGCGACGGCCATTGCGGTCGTTGCGATCATTGGCGGGCTCGAAGCGCTCGTTCTTTTCGGCCGGATTGCGCACCGGATCCGGGCTGCCGAGATGGTCGGCAACGATCGGCAGCTTGCTGCGGATGATGCGCTCGACCTGACGCAGCTTGCTGTTTTCGGAAGGATCGCAAAGCGTGATGGCGATGCCGTCCATGCCGTTACGGCCGGTACGGCCGATGCGGTGGACATAGCTTTCGGCCTCATCCGGCAGGTCGAAATTCACCACATGGCTGATGCCGGGGACGTCGATGCCGCGCGCCGCGATATCGGTCGCCACGAGAATGCGCACCGAGCCCTCGCGGAAATCGTTGAGCGCCTTCTGGCGGGCGTTCTGCGACTTGTTGCCGTGGATGACGGCGGCCTTGAAGCCGTCGCGTTCGAGGTCCTTGGTCACCCGGTCGGCGCCATGTTTGGTGCGCGAGAAGATGATGACGGACTTCATCGCTTCGTCGGCGAGCATCGTCGACAGCACCTGGCGCTTCTGCTTGGTGCGGGCAAAGACAACGCCCTGCACGATTTCGGCGGCAGCGGTGCTCTGCGGCGCGACTTCGACGCGGATCGGGTTCTTCAACAGGCCCTTCGCCAGTTCGGCGATTTCATTGGGCATGGTGGCCGAGAACAGCACCGTCTGACGGTCGGGCGCGGTCGCCTTGGCGATCCGCTTGACGTCGTTGATGAAGCCCATGTCGAGCATGCGGTCGCCCTCGTCGAGCACCAGCCATTTGGTGTCGGAGAGGATGAGGTCGCCCTCGCGCACCAGGTCGGTCAGGCGGCCGGGCGTGGCGATCAGGATGTCGACGCCGGGCGCAACCTTCTTCACCTGGCTGAAGCGCGAGACGCCGCCAAGCACGAGAGCGGTTGAGACATGCGCGCCCTTGGCGAGGATCTTGATGGTGTCCTCGATCTGGACGGCGAGTTCGCGCGTCGGCGCCAGGATCAGCGCACGGGTGGTCTTGGCCCGGCGCTTGGTGCCGAGCGCGATGATCTTCGACAGGATCGGCAGCGCGAAGGCAGCGGTCTTGCCCGAGCCGGTCTGGGCGATGCCGAAGATATCACGGCCTTCCATCTGCGGCGGGATCGCCTGCGTCTGGATCGGCTTCGGCTCGGTGAAGCCGGCGCCATGCGTCGCCTTGAGCAGCGCGCCCGTGATCCCAAGAGCTGCGAAACCGGTGAGGTCCGCAGTGTTGCCGGTCGAGATCGCGTTACCGGCTGAGGTGTTTTCGTTGGTCAAAATAGTCTTCTTTCACGCGGTCTTGGCCGCAAACATCGATGGCGGCAGGGCGCAACCTGCCGTCGAGAAATTTGATATGAAACGACAAGGCGGGCGGACGGAAACGTCCACTCGGCTGCGCTGTCGTGCCCGCAGGCGTCATGCCACGGGGCTCTTTCGCCACTTCGTGATGTATCGGAAAGAGGGGCCGATATACCGGAAAGAGGGAAAACAGACGCAACCAGTCTCATTTGTCGAGAAGGCCGGAATCTCCGGCCCAAGCGCCTATGGGCTGCATATGGCTGAGTTCGCTCCGGAATGCAAGGGGCCACATGTTGCAGCGCAATAGTCGAGGCCGAAAGCGGCGCTTGCACACGCCTGCAGGCATCATTACCACAAATGCAGCTTCCATTTCTGGAGACCGAGCGATGAAGGACGTGCTGAAGGAACTCGAGCGCCGCCGCGAGATCGCCCGCATGGGTGGCGGCCAGACCCGCATCGACGCCCAGCACAAGAAGGGCAAGCTGACGGCGCGCGAACGTATCGAGGTCTTTCTCGACGAAGGCTCGTTCGAGGAGTTCGACATGTATGTCGAGCATCGCTCGACCGATTTCGGCATGGAGAAGACCAAGATCGCCGGCGATGGCGTCGTCACCGGCTGGGGCACGGTCAATGGCCGTCCGGTCTATCTGTTCGCCAAGGACTTTACCGTCTTCGGCGGCTCGCTGTCGGAGGCTCATGCCGAAAAGGTCATCAAGGTGCAGGAGATGGCGCTGCGCAACCGCGCGCCGATCATCGGCATCTACGACGCCGGCGGCGCCCGCATCCAGGAAGGCGTGGCGGCGCTAGGCGGCTATGCCGAGATCTTTCAGCGCAACGTGCTCGCATCCGGCGTCATTCCTCAGATTTCCGTGATCATGGGCCCGTGCGCCGGCGGCGACGTCTATTCGCCTGCGATGACCGACTTCATCTTCATGGTGCGCGACACCTCTTACATGTTCGTCACCGGGCCGGATGTGGTCAAAACGGTCACCAACGAGACGGTGACGGCCGAGAGCCTTGGCGGCGCGTCCGTCCACACGACCAAATCGTCGATTGCCGACGGCGCCTACGACAATGACGTCGAGGCGCTGTTGCAGATGCGCCGGCTGGTAGACCTTTTGCCCGCGTCAAATACGTCGGAGCTTCCTGAGATCGAATGCTACCAGTCGGTCACCGACCATGATCTGTCGCTCGACCGGCTGATCCCAGACAACGCCAACAAGCCTTACGACATCAAGGACCTGATCCTCAAAGTTGCCGATGAAGGCGATTTCTTCGAGATCCAGCAGAACTTTGCCAAGAACATCGTCACCGGTTTCGGCCGCGTCGAAGGCCGCACCGTCGGCTTCGTCGCCAACCAGCCGATGGTGCTGGCCGGCGTGCTCGATTCCGACGCAAGCCGCAAGGCGGCGCGCTTCGTGCGCTTCTGCGACTGTTTTTCCATTCCCATCGTCACCTTCGTCGACGTCCCCGGCTTCCTGCCCGGCACCGCGCAGGAATATGGCGGCCTGATCAAGCATGGCGCGAAACTCCTGTTTGCCTACGCCGAGGCGACCGTGCCGAAAATCACCGTCATCACCCGCAAAGCCTATGGCGGCGCCTATGACGTGATGGCCTCAAAACATCTGCGCGGCGATATGAACTATGCCTGGCCGACGGCGCAGATCGCGGTGATGGGGGCGAGAGGCGCGGTCGAGATCATCTACCGCAAGGATATTGGCGACGCCGAAAAGATCGCAGCTCACACAAAGGCTTACGAAGACCGCTTCCTGTCGCCCTTCGTCGCCGCCGAACGCGGCTATGTCGACGAGGTGATCATGCCGCATTCGACCCGCCGCCGCATTGCCCGCGCGCTGCGCATGCTGCGCAAGAAGGACATGCAGAACCCTTGGAAGAAGCACGACAACATCCCGTTGTAACATCCAATGTCGCGACTGATCATCAGCGCCGGTCGGCGGTTTGGCAGGTTCACGGTCCTGTTTTTCGTTGTTCCCGCTCTCATCATCTTCTGCGTCTGGATGTCCCTGCTCGACAACCATCCAATCTGGTTTATCGCCAGCGGCTTCGTCGTCATGCCGATCGCCACCACGGCCTTGGCATTTCTGTTCGGCACATTGTTTGCGGGCTTCCGACGCAGCAAGATCAAAGGCGTCAGTGAAGCAGAAGCGCCCGGCCTCTGGGCGCTGTGGCGGAGCGTCGCCGGACCGCGCCGTGCTGCGCGCACGGTTGTCATACTAGAGGGCAACCTGAACGCCAGCGTGCACGAAGAGCGCACGCTTCTCGGCCTTCTCGGCAATCGGCTGTTTCTAACCATTGGCATCCCTCTCCTCGCAGTGACCGATGAAAGAGCGCTTGCCGCGATCCTTGCCCATGAGGACGCGCATGTGCGCAACAAGGATACCAATGGCAGCCTCAATCTCGCTGAGTTCGAAAACGGTTTCGGATTTGTCTTCGAGTATGCCCCGCCCGGAACCACGATCACAGGCAGCCTGCTCCACGCCGCTATCGGCTGGCTGTCGCAATCGTTCGAGCGGGAAGAAATCCGGCTTTCGCGCGAAGCGGAGATCAAGGCAGATCGACACGCGGCATCCTCCGGCGACGCCGAGCACGCCGCACGCGCGCTGTTGCTTCTTGCCACGGCAGACGTGCATTTCGCGGAGACGGTCTATGACCCTTTGCAGCATGAATTGCGAGGTGCTTTGCGTCCGCCGCGACCGCCGCTCGAGCGCATGCTGGAAGCTGCCGGCCAGCTGCGAGAACCCATTTGCCTCAATGTTTGCGCCCGCAAGGCGTGGGCAAGCCCGGATGACGCAAAGTCCACCCATCCATCATGGGCTCAACGGCTGGCGGCGCTTGGCTACACGGAGCCGCCCGACCTGGACCCGATCGCCGTGACCGCGCTCTCGACGCTGCTGAACTCGAGCGTAGCACAGCGCCATATTTCGGAATTCGACACCAAATGGACTGCGCGGATGGAAGACTATCTCCAGCGCTGAACTGGTGGTTTCCCAACTCCCAGGCTCACTCCTCTTCCGCCGCCCCGAACCCCGCATTCCTGGGGGCGCTGGTCGCGCTCGCCCAGGGCGTCGCGTGATTGTCGATGCGCATCTGGAAGATGAAATAGGTCGGCGAGCAGTAGCCGATGCCTTTCACCTTGGCAGCACCCGGCGTGTCCGGCGGCAGCGACTGGCACATATAGTCCTCGCGGCAGAAATGATCAGCCGAGCAGGCTGGACGGTTGCCGCGGTTGACCGCGCCGCCGAGGCACTGGTCGAAATTGTTGGTGGCGACGCAGGTGTCGAATTTCTTGCCGCCGACCATGCCGCAAATTTCCGATGGCATCGGCTTGCCCGTCTTGAATGCGGCGAAGCTGCGGTCCTTGTCGTCGCAGGCGCGATAAGCGATGCCTGCCGGTACGCCGATTTTCGGTGGCCGGCAGGTGTAGGCGGTCCGCGAAAAGGTCGGCGCAAAAGCCGCGAACTGGCCGGTGATCTTGTAGCGGTCGTTGAACGGCTGAGACGGGTTGCTGGCGATCGACCCGGTCAGGCAGGGATGGCCCGAAAACATCTTTGGACTGTCCGTGGGCAACAGACATTGCGCCAACGCGGTATGCACGCCTGAAGCCGTCGCGAGCGGCGTGCAGACGGTGCCGCCACCGCATTGCCAGGTCGCGCCGAAGCGTTTTGCATCATCCGGCATCAGGCACGGCATCGCGATCTCGGCCGGGGCGTAGTCGACATCGCCGGCATCGGTCCATGTCGCCGGCGGCGCGAAGGACAGCGGCCGGTAGCGGTTCGGCTCCTTGCCTTCTTCCGTCGCGCGCAGCCAGGCCTCACGTCGCGCAATCTCGGCATGGAGATGCGGCGAGATGCCGACCTCGATCCGGTTGAGAGGCGACGTCGTTTTGTCGTCGAGGCCGATGAAGTGAAAGCCGGCCGTCGAGCCCCCCTGGTGGCAGCCCTGGCAGGCGCCATTGTCCAGCCGCTCGACCAGCGCCTCCGGTGTCCGCACCAGCTTTAGCGCCGCATAGTCCAAGCCGGCGAAATCCGCTGGCTGGAACAGCGGCGTGAACGGATGGTTGGCCCGTCTCGCGCTGCCGAAGGTCGACCACGAGATGATTTTCTTGGCCAGGAATTCGTCGGGGATTTCGTAGACGCCGAGATCGATGGCCGCGACATTGGCGCTGACGTAGTCGGCGAGCCCTTTCTTCAGTGCGGCATCATCCGAGAGCCGCGCAACGTCAGGCGTATTCTCCAGCGGCTTCTCGCTGATGGCAGCGCCATCGATACCGAAGATCCGCATCAGATAGGCCGCCTGCCCGCCGAACTCGGTCTCCTGGCCCGAGGGAAAGCGCACCACTTGCGCGTTGAGTTCGAGCTGTTTGAAAGTCAGTTCCTCCGGTGCCAGCGGCCCGCCGGCCAGCCAGCCGGCATCGACGTTTTCGTCGATCTGCGGTGTCCAGCGCCCGGCAACGCCGACGCAGCCGCCATCGGCATCCGGCGCCACGCTGTAGACGGCGTTGAAATTGAATGGCAGCCGCGATGCCAAAACCTTGCCGTTCTTGCGGAAACTGTAGGCCAGGCGATAGATGAAGCGCACCTCGCCACAGCTCTTGTCGCCTTGCAGCGCGGTGAAGTCACGCCGGTCCAGCCGGTTGACGACGCCGACCAGGCGGAAGCGCGCGGCCTCGGTCTTCAGCCAGCGCATATCCATGATGCGGCCGACATTGCCGTCGGTCACCTCGTAGAGCGTGCGCCCGCCGGCCTTTATCTCGGCCCGCAGCGTGGCAATATCGGCCGCCACCATGTCGACAACAGCACGATAGGCCGGCACCTCACTGTAGAGCGTCTTCAGATCGTCCGCGCCGTCGACGGCGAAAATGCCGGCGAAGCCAAACCCCTTGGCATCGAGGGCGGCGAGCACCGCCGGATCGTCGACGATGGTCACCGGCTGCTCAGCGCGCACGCCATGCGAGGCGAACAGCGCGATGATGGCTGCAATGGCGAGCGCGAAACGCTTCATCCGATCGGCACCTTCTGCCGTGCCTCGACAAGTTCACGCAGCACCGGCACCAGCGCCAGCGGCAGATCCTCGGCGATCAGACCCGGTCCGAAGCGGCTGCCGGCCTCGGCATGGATCCAGACCGCTGCGCAGGCGGCCTCGAATGCCTGCATGCCCTGCGCCAGCAGCGCGGCGACAATGCCCGCCAGCACGTCGCCGGAACCGGCGGTGGCGAGCCATGGTGCACCATTGGCGTTGATCACCGCGCGGCCGTCCGGCGCCGCGATGACGGTGTCGGCGCCCTTGTAGACCATGATGGCGTTGGCTCGTTCAGCGGCTGCGCGCGCCTTGGCGAGTTTCGACTGCTTCTTGTCCTTCGCGATGTCGGGAAAAAGTCTGGCGAATTCGCCTTCATGCGGCGTCAGCACCAATACCGGCGCCCACGGGAGCAGCGCGGCGTCGAACAGGGCCTGAGGCTGATGCGCCAATGACGTGATGGCGTCAGCATCCAAGACAATGGCAGGGCGCTGAATTCCGAATGAACTCGTCGACGTGCGGTTTAGGTCAGCGACCGTCGCGATCAATTGCAACGCGAAATCCCCCACTTTGGGTTTCGGCCCGAGCCCTGGTCCGAACACAAGTACTTCGGGGTGCCTCGCCGACAAAAATTCCTGCACTTCCTCCATCGAACCGGCCTCGCGCAGCATGATCGATGTCAGATGCGCGGCGTTTACCTGCATGGCATTTTCAGGCGAGAGCACGGTCACCGCCCCTGCCCCGGCTCTGGCTGCAGCCATCGCCGACAGCCGCGCCGCACCTGTCGCGCTCGGCCCGCCGGAAAAGACGCTGACGTGGCCGCGCTTATACTTATGTGTATCGACCGCCGTTTTCGGAAAACTGTATAGCCAGAAATCAGGCGTGTTCTCGAACGTCTTGATCTTGAACTCATCGACGATCGCATCCGGAATGCCGATATCGGCGATGATGATCTCGCCGCAGAGGCTGCGCCCCGGCATCAGCAGATGGCCGGGCTTTTTCCGCACGAACGTCACCGTCACGTCGGCCTTGAAATAAGCGTTGCTCAAGCCGGTCTCGCCCGACACACCAGAAGGCAGATCGATTGACACCACAGGCACGCGCTCCGCCGCGGCCAATCCTGAGACGGCAGAGGCATGCAGGGATATCTTCTTCGACAATCCCGCACCATAGAGCGCGTCCACGACGACTTCACCCGGTTCCGGGTAGCAGTGTCCGATGTGCTCGACCGGCAGATTGCAGGCCTCGGAAGCTCGCGCCGCATCACTCCCGGGCTTCTGCTTGCCTTCGGCCCAGAGCGCCACATTCACACCAGCCTCGGCCAGCAACCGCGCTACAACATAGCCGTCGCCACCATTATTGCCGGGGCCGCACAGCACGTGCACGCGGCTTGCTGCGGGATAGCGTGCCAGGACCACAGCAGCGACCGCTTCGCCGGCGCGCTGCATCAGGCCATAGCCGTCGAGCGGACCGGCCGCGATCGCCAGCCGGTCGGCCTCGCCCATCTCGGCCGGCGACAGGACCTCATTGCTCATGGATTGCCGATCCGCATTTCGTTCAAGGCCGACCCCTTTGTCCCTATCGAGCATTGTCCAGTTTCGGATTCGAAGCAAACGGCCAGGTGCTGCGTTGGCGTGCGGCCAATCCTTTCGCAGACTGGTGCCACGGATTCGCGCGGGCCTGCAAAATGCGCAATCTGCCTAATTATCGTGCAGACGCCGGAAGCGGCAATGTGTAGGCTTCGGGCAGCTTTGCCGCAGCCGAAGCAGAGGATGACGCGAATGTGCATCCCGGCGCGGCGCGGCATTGGAATTGCGCGAAACCGCTTCGCGTGGGCTGAAATTGGCACAGTTCGTGCTTGATGGAGGCGCAAGCGGGGCGCACAACCCGTTTTTTTGGCAGTGGAGGCCACTTTTTACATGAAAAAGATCGAAGCGATCATCAAGCCGTTCAAGCTAGACGAAGTGAAGGAAGCGCTTCAGGAGGCCGGTCTGCAAGGCATTACCGTGACCGAGGCCAAGGGCTTTGGCCGCCAGAAAGGGCATACCGAACTCTATCGCGGCGCCGAATATGTCGTCGACTTCCTGCCCAAGGTGAAGATCGAAGTCGTGCTGGGCGACGACGCCGTTGAAGGCGCCATCGAAGCCATCCGCAAGGCGGCGCAGACCGGCCGCATCGGCGACGGCAAGATCTTCGTCTCCAACATCGAGGAGGTCGTTCGCATCCGTACCGGCGAAACGGGGATGGACGCCGTCTGAGCTTTCTGATTTCAGATTAACGTCTCCTCGAAACGTCATCACACAGGGAAGAAACGACATGACGACAGCCAAAGACATCATGAAGCAGATCAAGGACAACGACGTGAAATTCGTCGACCTGCGCTTCACCGATCCGAAGGGCAAGCTGCAGCACGTGACGATGGATGTCATCGAGGTCGAGGAAGACATGTTCGCCGACGGCGTCATGTTCGACGGCTCCTCGATCGCCGGCTGGAAGGCGATCAACGAGTCCGACATGGTGCTGATGCCCGATGCGGACACCGTCCACATGGATCCGTTCTTCGCCCAGTCGACCATGGTCATCCTGTGCGACATTCTCGATCCAGTCTCCGGCGAATCCTACAACCGCGACCCGCGCGGCACCGCTAAGAAGGCCGAGGCCTACATGAAGGCCGAAGGCATCGGCGACACCATCTATGTCGGCCCCGAAGCCGAGTTCTTCGTCTTCGACGACGTCAAGTACAAGGCCGATCCCTACAACACCGGGTTCAAGCTGGACTCGACCGAACTGCCGTCCAACGACGACACCGACTACGAGACCGGCAATCTCGGCCACCGCCCGCGCGTCAAGGGCGGCTACTTCCCTGTGCCGCCGATCGACAGCGCGCAGGACATGCGCTCCGAAATGCTGACCGTGCTGGCCGAAATGGGCGTGCGCGTCGAAAAGCACCATCACGAGGTTGCCGCTGCCCAGCACGAGCTCGGCATCAAGTTCGACACGCTGGTCCGCAACGCCGACAAGATGCTGATCTACAAATATGTCGTGCACCAGGTCGCCAACGCCTATGGCAAGACGGCCACCTTCATGCCGAAGCCGATTTTCGGCGACAACGGCTCGGGCATGCACGTCCACCAGTCGATCTGGAAGAACGGCAAGCCGACCTTCGCCGGCAATGAATATGCCGGCCTGTCGGAGTCGTGCCTGTTCTACATCGGCGGCATCATCAAGCACGCCAAGGCGATCAACGCCTTCACCAACCCGCTGACCAACTCCTACAAGCGCCTTGTGCCTGGCTATGAAGCCCCGGTTCTGCTCGCCTACTCCGCGCGCAACCGTTCGGCCTCCTGCCGCATTCCGTTCGGCTCGTCGCCGAAAGCCAAGCGCGTCGAGGTCCGCTTCCCCGATCCGGGCGCGAACCCCTACCTCGCTTTCGCCGCCATGCTCATGGCCGGCCTCGACGGCATCAAGAACAAGATCCACCCGGGACAGCCGATGGACAAGGATCTCTACGACCTGCCGCCGAAGGAACTGAAGAAGATTCCGACCGTCTGCGGTTCGCTGCGCGAAGCGCTGCAAAGCTTGGACAAGGACCGCGGCTTCCTGAAAGCCGGCGGCGTCTTCGACGACGACCAGATCGACTCTTACATCGAGCTCAAGATGGCCGAAGTGATGCGCTTCGAAATGACCCCGCATCCGGTCGAATACGACATGTACTATTCGGTCTGATCCGACGCTTCGGACAACGAATTGACGAAAAAAGAACCCCGGCTTTCGCCGGGGTTCTCGCGTGGACTGACGGCCGGATCATTGTGGACAGAGAAAGCTCTCGACAGAAATGCCAAGAGCTCCATTAAGCGGTTAATGCATACAATCTCCTCTCGGAAATGGAGAACACTGATGCGCGGCGACAATTCACCAACCGTCGAACTAAGCAGATATTGGAAATTTGCTTGGGATGATCTCGCGTACCTACCGCCTCTTGGCAAACCTGATTACCAACCCAAAGGTGGCGCTTTCCGTTTCTCTGACACGGAAGGGCGTTTTTTTGGAGAGTATTTAGAAGACTTCCCGGCCCAAAAGGTTAGGTCCAAGCTTCCTAGCTTAGGTCACTGTGCTTTTTGTGGCCGAAGCAAGCAAGCCAACGGCCAACCCCTAAAGCTCACCAGCGAGCACGTGCTGCCAGAGTTTCTTGGCGCAGGCTTGGAATTGCCGCGAGCGTCCTGCAATACCTGCCAGAAAGTTACAGCGGCATTTGAGCATTCTATCGCAACTGAGATGTTCGATCCTGTTCGGAAAAATTGGGCGATTGAGGGTAAATCTGGCTATACAATATCAATGCAAGTGCGTCGACACTTAAGAACTACCAAATCGACAAATATCAAGCCAGGCGATCGATACCGTCGGTTTTTGCCAGATGATCGCCAAAATTGGTCACGTTTACGCTAGCCATTACCATCGAGATAACCCTTTTACACCCTTGGTTGCAGATTTTATCCAGAAGAATATAGCACCAGGCGACACTTACTCCGGCCACTACGATCATGTCGGATGCCTTTGGCAAGCTAAGGAACAACCCACAGATTGCTTACATGAAATCGAAATCGGCAACATTGAATGGCAAGGAAGCACCCTTATTACCGTTCGGGTTGGCTTATTTGCGAGTTGCGGTATGCCCTCTTACTATGTGACAGTCGGCACCCGACCCTAGTCTCCAAGAACTGACGGCTGACAATTAAAATGCGCTCCCGACTGTCAACGGTATTGTGAACCATCGCAGTGCGGGCCTTGCGTTTCCGCAGGGCAACAAACTAGTTGCTGAAATGGAGTGCGCTAGCCTTTAATTCACATAATTCGCGTTTCAACCGCTCAGGCAGCATCGCATGTTCTTTACCGTGATTAGCAGTTGGAGCGAGGTGCCCGTTAATCCGCGAGATTCAGCGTTCCTCCTTGTAGACAACTGGGATGATTGGTTCAGCTATCGGACCATGTTTACTCTTTGGGTGTTCGACGAACATGCCGCCCGACACCAGGTGGGCTCGGTAAAAATCGGCCAGCACGAGCTGCGTCCCTCGGGAACCACCGCTCCCGGGCAGCGCGCTCCAGAATTGCCAGAGACATTTGACAGCCTTGACGATGAGTTTTTCTCACTAGGCCAGATGAGAATTACTATGAGACACTCAACAGCTTATCCGTGCCTCAGCGTGAGCGGGTGTTGGTGGGCCTTCGGGATTGCGCATACGACCTGGCCATTTTCGACGGCGCGCGCTCGCAAAATGTTATGGCGAGGTCACTGCTTCGAAGCGTAGACGCCAGCAACGTTCGCGGCCGCCTACATAGACTCTCGCGCGGCGACGTTACGCTTACGGAATTCAAATTCGGCTATGCCTTTCCCGAGCCAGGCGAAGGCATCGAACCACCGATCACCCACTTCGAGGTCACTCCAGAATCGGAACCGCCAACAAACGTGCACGTCCTTATCGGGCGAAACGGCGTTGGCAAAACACGTTGTATGCGAGGGGTCGCGATAGCGTTGCTTGGGCGCGAACCGGAAGAGGGTGACGAATCCGTCGGAGAAATAGTCGTAGATGCGCGGGCGGGAGAGGCTTGGTCATTCTCAGGATTGGTCATGATCTCATTCAGCGCATTCGATGACTTCGACCTTCGTCCGCTTCCCAACGACTTGATCCGATCAAGTCAGGTTGGCCTTCTTCAATGGCAGGCCGGTGAAGATGACCAGGAGTACATGGCCAGGAAGACGCCAGCCGATTTGGCGAAAGACTTTCAGGACAGCTTCTCCTCCTGTCGCCAAGGTTTGCGATCACTTCGTTGGCTTGCGGCTGTCGAAACTCTGGAAGCCGATGATCTCTTTGCGGAGGCAAACGTCGGGGCACTGTTGGAGATGGGCGACGATGCTTGGGCAGATGAGGCTCTCTTGCTTTACAAAAGGCTCAGTTCCGGTCACGCCATAGTTCTTCTCACAATGACCCGCTTGGTTGAACTGGTTGACGAACGAACGCTTGTCCTGCTGGACGAACCAGAGGGTCATCTTCATCCACCTCTACTATCCGCGTTCATTCGCGCGCTGTCCGATCTGCTAATAAGGCGCAATGGCGTGGCTGTAGTCGCTACCCATTCGCCAGTGGTCTTGCAAGAAGTGCCGAAATCCTGCGCGTGGAAACTCCGTCGCTCCGGGCGCGTTTCAGTAGCCGAGCGACCGTCCATCGAGACCTTTGGCGAGAACGTCGGCATTCTTACTCGCGAAGTGTTCGGTTTCGAGGTGACAAAATCTGGCTTTCACCGAATGCTCGACAATGCAGTTAACCAGCACCGGCTAGGGTATGACGCAGTAGTTGATCATTTTGGCGGGCAACTTGGTGACGAGGCACGAGCAATAGTACAAGCGCTCGTAGCTGAGCGCGAAGTCGGACTTTAGGAAAATCTATGCGTCGTCTCATCCGCCCGGCATACGCCGCCCGCGACATTCTCGATCAATGTGCGCAGAGCATCCGAGATGAAAACCTTACGACACGACTCGAGCTTATTGAGGATCAGATCGAAGAGGCCGAAACGGCCTATGTTGAGCACGGAAATACAGAGACACTTTTCTCCATTTCGCAGTCCGGCGGCGTCGGCGATGTAACCAGTGACGAAATGAAACGTGTTTACAAAGGGACCTTTGCGAAGAGCAAGAACACGCGCCACATCTATGATGCAATCAAGAAGCTTTCACCTAATGACATCTGCCCCATGTGCGGACAACGCACGGTGGGCACGCTCGATCATTACCTTGCACAATCTCTTCACCCGGCGCTCGTGGTCACGCCCGCTAATCTGGTTCCTTCGTGCGGGGACTGCAACAAGGCGAAGCTGGACGCCCAGCCCGGCGCTGCGAATGAGCAGACGTTGCACCCCTACTTCGACAACGTGGATGACGATGTTTGGCTGCGTGCGAGTGTACAGGAACGCAACCCCGCTGCACTTTTGTACTTTCCCGACCCACCATTAGATTGGTCCGAGACAATGCAAACGCGGCTACGCTTGCATTTCCAAACGTTCGGTCTTGGTGCGCTTTACGCATCGCACTCGGCCGTGGAACTCACCAACATCCGCTACGGCTTGCAACGAATTGGCGAGCGGGGGGCAGTAGACGATATTCGGGGGGAGCTTTTGCGTAGGGCCGAAAGCAGCGCGGCTGCGCACATCAATTCATGGCAAACCGCTATGTACACCGCACTTGCGGCGTCCGACTGGTTTTGCAGTGGCGGATACAATTAGCTGCGAAGGTCGTAGCCGTAGCAGCCTGCGCATCAGAGTCTGTGCTAAATTCCATTAGGACGAGAAAACCCCGACGGCGACATCGGGGTTTTGTTAGTGCGAAATTGACACTCACGTCCAACCCGTGGTTGCGTATTTAGGCGGCCGCCGAGACCTGCGCGCTGGTCGAAACCTCCGCGATGGTCTTCAGGATCTGCGAAGCGATCTGGTAGGGGTCGCCTTGCGAATTCGGGCGGCGGTCTTCCAGGTAGCCCTTGTAGTCATTGTTGACGAAGGAATGCGGCACGCGGATCGAGGCGCCTCGGTCGGCGATGCCGTAGCTGAAGCGGTTCCACGGAGCGGTCTCATGCTTGCCGGTCAGGCGCTTGTCATTGTCCGGGCCGTAGACGGCGATGTGGTCCATCAGGTTCTTGTCGAATTGAGCCATCAGCGCTTCGAAATAGGCCTTGCCGCCGACTTCGCGCATATAGGCGGTCGAGAAGTTGGCGTGCATGCCCGAGCCGTTCCAGTCGGTGTCGCCGAGCGGCTTGCAGTGATACTCGATGTCGATCTCGTACTTTTCGGTCAGGCGCTGCAAGAGATAGCGGGCCATCCACATCTGGTCGGCGGCCTTCTTGGAGCCTTTGCCGAAAATCTGGAATTCCCACTGGCCCTTGGCCACTTCGGCGTTGATGCCTTCATGGTTGATGCCTGCTGCGAGGCAAAGGTCGAGATGCTCCTCGACGATCTGGCGCGCGATCGGGCCGACATTCGAATAGCCGACGCCGGTGTAGTACGGGCCCTGCGGCGCCGGATAGCCGCTCTCGGGGAAGCCGAGCGGACGGCCGTCCTTGTAGAAGAAATACTCCTGCTCGAAGCCGAACCAGGCGCCTTCGTCGTCGAGGATGGTGGCGCGCTTGTTGGACACATGCGGCGTCACGCCATCTGGCATCATCACTTCGCACATCACCAGCACGCCATTGCTGCGGGCCGGATCCGGGAACACGGCGACCGGCTTCAGCACGCAGTCGGAGCTGTGGCCTTCGGCCTGCTGCGTGGAAGAACCGTCGAAGCCCCACAGCGGCAGCTGCTCGAGCGTCGGGAACTCGGCGAACTCCTTGATCTGGGTCTTGCCGCGAAGATTGGGGACCGGCGTGTAACCATCGAGCCAGATATACTCGAGCTTGTATTTCGTCATTCTAGAGCCTCTCGTTGCTTGATCACCGAACCTGGATGACGCCGGCGCGCCGAGCCATCCAGCAGCCCAGCTGCCGGTCGATAAAATGCAAACCGTGTGCCAGATCAGTTGGTCAGGGTGCGGCAAAAATGCCCTTTCATCCCGCCGGTGATGGCAAGCCGCCTAAGCGATGCGCCCGGATCAATCAAAGGCAGAATTTGCTTAAATAACAGGCAAATGCCGATCTTTCTTTAGGCATCTTGCCTAAAAGGATTGCAGGACCTACCTTGATGGAAAGATGAATCGAAGAGCCTCTCCACAAGAAAGGAGACCGACCATGGAAATCACCTCAGCCCGTCCGTCGGCCAAAATCCTGATGTTCCCGGTGGCAGCGCGTGCGGGTGCCTCAAATTTAGGCGTAAAGGCAAAGTTTGCGGCAGAGCTTGCTTCGCTGCGCGATCACCCGCTTCACCATGGCGAGGCCTGGTATCATGAGGCCGCCATTGCGGAGGCCGAACAGCCTCGCAAGAGCTAGGCGTCTTCCGCGCTGATAGATCGAACAGGCCCACAAATCAAAAACCCGGCGCGATCGCTCGCGCCGGGTTTTTTGTTTGATACAGGGCCGTCGGCTACTGCTTGGTATGCAGGTCGGTGCCGAGCGTATCCCTGACGAAGATCATGCCGATGATCAGCGTCACCGCCGCGATCACCACCGGATACCAAAGGCCATAGTAGATATCGCCCTTGTAGGCGCTGAACGCGAACACGATCGCGGGCAGCAACCCGCCGAACCAGCCATTGCCAATGTGATAGGGCAGTGACATGCCGCTGTAGCGGATGCGGGTCGGGAACATCTCGACCAGGATCGCCGCGATCGGCCCATAGACCATGGTCACGTAGAGGACCAGGATGAACAGGATGCCGATGACCTTGGCCCAGTTGACCTGTGCGGGGTCGGCAAACATCGCGAACGCGCCCGCTGCCGGAACGCTGTAGACGGTCACCTCGGTGGCGCCCGCGGCTTCGTCCTTGGTCAGCACCTTGTCCTTGATCGCCTGTTCGGTCGGGACCGCAGTCTTTTCGCCGGCGCGGATGGCTGCCGCGTCGAGCTTCAGTTCAGGATTGGCCGCGACAAAGGCGTCGAGCTTCTGGTCGGCAACCTTGGCGGCAGCACGTTTCAGCGGATAGCCGCCACCCTGAAGCGCGAGGTTGATACCCTTCTTGAAGGCAGCGTCGCTGGCAGCCTTCTTGTCGCCCGCGGCCTTGGCATCATAAGACGCCACGGTTGCGCTGCCAATCATGACACTCGCCGGGGTCCCCGCCGCCGCCGTCGAGACGATGTCGTAAGGCACCGAGTTCTTGGCAAGGAAGTCGGTCGCGATATCGCACGAACTGACCGGCACGCGCGTGCCGGTCGGGTTGAACTGGAAGTTGCAGTCTCCCGGCGCCGCCGTCACCGTGGCGCGCGTGTTCTGCTGCGCGGTGGCGAGCGCCGGATTGGCGGCCCAGGTCAACGCCTTGAACAGCGGGAAGGTGGTGACGACCGCCAGCGCAAGGCCGGCCATGATGATCGGCTTGCGGCCGATCTTGTCGGACAGCCAGCCGAAGAAGACGAAGAAGCCCGTGCCGAGTGCCAGCGCAATGGCGATCATGATGTTGACCGACTGCGCGTCGACCTTGAGCACATTGGCCAGGAAGAATAGTGCATAGAACTGGCCATTGTACCATACCACGGCCTGACCGGCGGTGAGGCCGAACAGCGCCAGGATGGCGATCTTGGCGTTTTTCCACTGGCCGAAGGCTTCCGACAGCGGCGCCTTGGAACTCTTGCCCTCTTCCTTCATGCGCAGGAAGGTCGGCGATTCCGAAAGCGACAGCCGGATCCAGACCGAAATGCCGAGCAGGATAGCCGAGACCAGGAACGGAATGCGCCATCCCCAGGCGTTGAAGGCGTCCTTGCTTACGGAATTCTGCACCAGCAGGATGACAATCAGCGACAGGAAAAGGCCGAGCGTCGCCGTCGTCTGGATCCATGAGGTGTAGAAGCCGCGACGGTCGTCCGGCGCATGTTCCGCGACATAGGTCGCGGCGCCGCCGTACTCGCCGCCAAGCGCCAGGCCCTGCAGCATGCGCAGCGCGATCAACAGGATCGGCGCCAGAATGCCCAGTGTCTCTGAACCCGGAAGCAGGCCGACAAGGAAAGTCGACAGACCCATGATCATGATGGTGACAAGGAATGTGTATTTGCGGCCGACGAGATCGCCGATGCGGCCGAACACCAGCGCGCCGAACGGGCGCACGATGAAGCCGGCGGCGAAGACCAGCAGCGTGAAGATGTAGCGGGTGCTTTCGGGAAACGAGTTGAAGAAGGTCAAGCCGATCGCGCCGGCCAACGCTCCGTAGAGATAGAAATCATACCATTCGAAAACCGCGCCCAGCGAGGAGGCGAAGATGACCTTCTTCTCCTCTCGTGTCATGCCGCGGCTGGCTCCGCCGGCGGTCGATGCCAATGCCATTGAACTGTCCTCCCGTGAATCGTCTGCCTTCGACGCTGGGCGTCATCGTCGGCGTTCCCTCTGAACGCGACTCGAACCAGCCATCAGCGTAAAAAATGACAGAAAGCGACCGCCGGAGGCAGACAGACCTTGGATTTATGACTTTGGTATTAGGTGCAGTGCGGCAAAGGCCGAGGATCAGGTCTTCAGCGCATCGAGCAGGCCGACGGCCGCCATCATGTCGCGTTTGCGGGCCGAGCGGCGTGCGACAGCCTCGGCATCCTGGCCCCAATGCTCGATCTGCCAGTCCTCGTCGACATGGCCGGCGGCCCAAGCCGCGTCGCCATCGAGCGCGCCGTAATCGACCGCCAGCGCCAGCAGCGCCGACCCGGTCAGCGAAGTCATGACATGGATTGCGGCCAGCCGCAGCGGCTCGGCACGCTGGGCAAGATGAGCGCCGAGCACTGCGATGCTCTCGCGCGGCTGCTCGACATGGATGATGCCCTCGGCGAGATTGAACCGAGCCCCTAATGTCGCTCTCGCCCAGTCGATCACCGGATCCCAATGCTGGTTCTGCCGCTCGACCAGCCCCTGTGGCGCGTCGGCGCGGTAGCAGGTCAGATCGGACGAGGCGAAGCGCAAGACGTCCTCCAGCACCGCCTGCGGGTCGCTGGCGACGCCGTCGATGGCGGTGTTGACCAGACGCAGCACCGGCATCGTGACCGGGTCGATGGTCTCGCCCTGTGCAGCGAACTCATTGGCGACCAGGGCGGCGGCCTTTTCGGTCGGCAGCGCCAGCAGCGCCTTGCCCGGCGTGCGCACCGGCTTGCCGTCGAGATGGACGGCAAAACCGTCCTCCACAGCTGCGACCGACACGTCCTTGTAGAAGCGCTTCGGCAGGTGCGTCTTCATCTGGATCTGCGCGCGGCGGACCGGATCCGGATCGGACAGATGCTTTCCCGCTTCGAGGTCGTTGAGGATGTCACGCATGGTCGAACTTTCTATCCAGGTACCTGCTTGCGCGCCGGCCGGTTGACGATGATCAGGCCGACTGCGATCAGCCCAAGCGCCACAAAGATCCTGGTCGTTGGCGCCTCGCCAAGAATGATAGCGCCGCAGAGGACGCCGAACACCGGCGACAGGAAGGCGAAGCTCGACAGGCCCGATGCCGGATAGCGCCTGAGCAGCCAGAACCACAGCACATAGGTGAAGGCAACTATATAGAGCGACTGGAACAGCAGCGCCAATGTCGGCAAGGCACTGACCGCGCGGATCGGCGGGCCGGCGAAAGGCAGAACCAGGACACCGACAATGGCCGCACCGGCCAGCTGATAAAGCAGCAATTTCTCGGCACTGGTCTCGACCAGTTTCGAACGCTTGATGACGATACTGGTCGCCGCCCACAGAATACCGGAGCCGAGGCTGAGCAGATCGCCCATCAAGGTCACGTCGGTGCCGCCGGCAATCCCGTCTGAAAACACCGCCACCAGGCCGCAGAAGGCGAGAACGAGCCCGCCAAGCTTGCGCGCGTTGATACGCTCACCGAGCAGGAAATGGCCGCCGATCAGGACCCAGAACGGCATGGTGTTGACCAGCAGTGTGTTGCGGGCAACGGTCGTGTATTCCAGCCCGATATAGAGGCACAGGAACTCGACGCCGAACAGCACGCCGACGATGATGCCGGCGACAAGCGACCCGTCGGCCTTAAACAGCCTGATGCCGCGCAGCCAGCACCAGCCGAGCACACAGAGCCCGCCAATGATCGAACGTGCGATCGAGACGAAAACCGGATCGAAGCCGGCATAGGAGATCTTGGCGGCGACGTAGTTCAGCCCCCAGGAAAAGGTCAACCCGACCATGATGGAAGCAGCCGCCAGATCGACCGCATCGCGGCGATCCAATACCGAGGCAACGGCCAATGTCAGTCCTCCGCGCTGGCGTCGTCGAAGCCGATCAGGTTCCAGCTCTGGCGCATATGCGGCGGCATCGGCGCGGTGACGTCGATGACGCCCTTGTCCGGGTGCGGAATGACGATGCGGCGCGCATGCAGATGCAGGCGGTTCTGAATGCCGCCCGGAAAGTCCCAGTTGGTGTCGGCCTCGAAATATTTGGGGTCGCCGAGGATCGGGCAGCCGATATAGGCGGCATGAACGCGCAGCTGGTGGGTGCGGCCAGTGTACGGCTCCATTTCCAGCCAGGTCATCGTCTGAGCCGCCTGCTCGATGATGCGATAGTAGGACACGGCGTGGTCGGCGCCCTTTTCGCCATGGGCTGCCACGCGCACGCGGTCGCCGTCCTCGGTCGGCTCCTTGATCAGCCAGGTCGAGATCTTGTCCTCACGCTTGGGCGGGACGCCCTTGACCAGCGCCCAATAGGTCTTCTTGGTCTCGCGCGCCCGGAATGACTCGGAAAGCTTCATCGCCGCAAGCCTGGTGCGGGCAACCACCAACACGCCCGACGTGTCGCGGTCGAGCCGGTGCACCAGGCGCGGCTTCTCGCCCTTCTGGCTGCGCCAGGCCTCCAGCATGTCGTCGACATTGCGGGTGACGCCCGAGCCGCCTTGCACCGCCAGGCCGGCCGGCTTGTTGAAGACGAAGACTTTTGGATCTTCGTGGATCAGCATCTTGGCCAGCACATCGGCGTCGCCCTGGTTGCGGATCGAGTAACCCGTAAGCGCACTCTCGCCCTTCTTGTCGACCTCGAGCGGCGGCACACGCACCACCTGGCCGGGCTCGACACGGCTGTCGGCCTTGACCCGGCCGCCATCGACGCGGATCTGGCCCGAGCGCAGCAACTTCTGCAGATGGCCAAAGCCGAGGCCGGGGAAATGGGTCTTGAACCAGCGATCGAGCCGCATGCCCGCCTCGCCGGCCTCCACCGTGATCTGTTCTACGCCTGCCATGATTTTCGCTTTATCCGTTTCTAACGCGTGACCCCGAAAATCTACTCCGGCTTTCGGAAAGGATCATGCGCAAGATCAAAGTTTCTGCAGCGCGTCCAGAGGATGCGGCGTGCTCCAGGTCGGGGCAATAACACTATGAAACGGTTCTTGCGAGCCAAAGTCCCAGAAACAGGGCGATAATGGCGCCAACGACGCTGGCAAGCGCATATCCCAACGCCGGCAGCGTCGCTCCGCGCTCCCATAGGGTCGCGAAATCGAGCGAAAAGGCGGAGAAGGTGGTGAAGCCGCCAAGGACGCCGGTGGCGACGAACAGCCGGAGCTCATTGGAACCGCCGCGCCGCATCAGCGCGGCGACGAACAGCCCCATGGCAAAGGAGCCGACGATGTTGATCGCCATCGTCCCCCAGGGATAGTTGGGGCCGACGAGGCGCAAGGCGCCGATGTTGGTCAGGTGGCGGATGCCGGCGCCGATGCCGCCGCCGACCACAACAAGAAGCAGATTGAACATGCCCGTTTACTGCCCGGCCAAGGCAGTGCGGTCAATCCCTTCAGGCCAACGCCTCAGGTCGTCTCGACCTTCTTTGCCTTGCTCGAGCCGATCATCTTCCAGTTCTTGTAGAACATGGAATTGATGCGCTCGACGGTTACCGAAACGATGGCCAGAAGTCCGGCGATGAAGCCGGGGAACGGCGACGGGCGGATGATGTCCATGAACACGCAGTAGCGGCGTCCGTCATACTCGTTGACCGAGCGGTGCAGCAGCGTGTCGTCGAAAATATAGAGCGGGTTGTCGTGCCAGTAATTCCTCGCGCCGTTGCATTCGACGAAAACCTCTGCCTTCACCGGCAAGAGATTGTAGAGGATGCGCAGGCTGAGCCGCAGCGGTCCGAAATGCCAGGAAGTCGATTCCTTGCCTCTGAAGACAGATACGGCAATGGTCTTGATGTATTTGAAATCCTTGTTGAATTCCGCGACATTGTCGATCCGGTGCTTGCCGTACCACTGATAGACATACATGCCGCGACGACCGGTGCCGAAATTGGCGTCGATATCGGCGATGATCTCGTCCTTGCGCGCCTTGAAGACGTCAAGAACCTCGTTGACCTCGCGCTGATAATCGGCGGGAAACTGCTCCAGCTTCCACACGCCCGGGTTCCTGTAGCAAACGAGGTCCACCAGCAGATTGAAGGGCGACAGCAGCCAGGTGAAGATGCCATTGCCGAGGAAATAGCCGCGCAACAGCGACAGATCCTTGTTGGCGTTGCGCAGCACATCGATCAGGCCGCAGACGATCCAGATCGTGGTCAGGATCGGAATGAAATAGAAGCCGAGCGCGAGCAGCGGGACAGCAATCACAGCCTGGCGAAGCGTTTTGCGAAGGGATTTTGTCATTTCTGTTCGCGCGGCGCGCTGTCCCCGTTCCGAATTATCGCCCGTCCTGGCAGCCTCCCGGCCGAGTCATGCGACGTGATAGGGCTTTTTGTCATGCGGTACAATCACACTGCTGTGACTGGCGGGGACAGAATTTCAGTTCATCGCGGGCAGGCCGAGTTCGTCCCGTTTGTCCCGCGCACCTATTTTTCCCGCTCGCTGCGCAGCTTTGCCCAATAGTCCAGCCGTTTCTTGATATCGCGCTCGAAGCCGCGTTCGGGCGGATCGTAAAAGGTCTGCCGGCCCATCTTTTCGGGGAAATAGTCCTGGCCGGAAAAGGCATCGGGCTGGTCGTGATCGTAGCGGTAGCCGGCGCCGTAATCCTCCTCTTTCATCAGCTTGGTCGGCGCGTTGAGGATGTGCTTGGGCGGCAGCAGCGAACCGAACTCCTTCGCCGCCCGCGTGGCTGCCTTGAAGGCGGTATAGACGGCGTTGGATTTGGGCGCGGTGGCGAGATAGACGGTGGCCTCGGCGAAGGCCAGTTCGCCTTCGGGCGAGCCGAGATAGTCGTAGGCGTCCTTGGCGGCGTTGGCGATAACCAGCGCCTGCGGGTCGGCCAGCCCGATATCCTCCATCGCCATGCGCACCAGCCGGCGGCCGAGATAGAGCGGATCCTCGCCGGCGTCGAACATGCGGGCAAGATAATAAAGCGCCGCGTCCGGGTCGGACCCACGCACCGATTTGTGCAGCGCCGAGATCAGATTGTAGTGACCGTCCTGGCCCTTGTCATAGATCGGCGCGCGGCGCTGGACGATGCGCTGCAGCCCTTCGGGATCGAAAACCTCGCCGGGTTTGGCGGCGCGCCAGACTTCCTCGGCCAGCGTCAGCGAGGCCCGGCCGTCGCCATCGCTCATGCGGATGAGCATCGCTCGCGCCTCGTCGTCGAGCGGAAGCGCCCTGCCCTCCGTCTCCTCCGCCCGCGTCATCAGTTTGGCGATGCTGTCCTCGCCCAGCGAGTGAAACACCAGCACCCGCGCGCGCGACAGAAGCGCCGCGTTCAGCTCGAACGATGGATTTTCGGTGGTGGCGCCGACCAGAACAACTGTTCCATCCTCCATGACCGGAAGGAAAGAGTCCTGCTGGGCGCGGTTGAAGCGATGGATCTCGTCAACGAACAGCAGCGTCTGGCGGCCATTCGTGCGGCGCAGCTTCGCTGCTTCGAACACTTTCTTCAGGTCCGCGACGCCGGAAAACACCGCCGATATCTGCTCGAACGCAAGACTGGTCTCACCGGCCAACAGCCGTGCAACGGTTGTTTTGCCGGTTCCCGGCGGTCCCCAGAAAATCATCGAGCCGAGCGAACCCGAGTTGATCAGCCGCGTCAGCGCGCCGTCCGGCCCGGTCAAATGCTCCTGGCCGACGACCTCGCCAAGATTTTTCGGGCGCAGCCGATCGGCCAAAGGCCGGCCGGGCGGCGCTCTTTCCGGTTCATCGACGCTGAACAGATCGGCCATCTAGGTCTTCTGGTTGGAGCACGATCCTCAGAAATGGGAAGATCGCCTCAGTAACGCAACACCTGGCGCAGTATCTGCCCGCCGCGCTCGACGGTAAAGCGCCACCAGCGTGTATCCTGCTGGGCAAGCTGCGCCAGTGTCGCCGCCGTATCGACCGTCGTGCCGTTCACCTCGCGCACGATGTCGCCCGGCTGGAAGCCGAAATCGGCGGCCGGCGAATCGCGGTTGATGTCGACCACGGTGACCCCCTTTAGGTCGGTGCGCAGGCCGAGCCGCTGGGCGAGCCTGGGCGACAGTTCCGCGACCTTGGCGCCGGAGAACGGGCTGCGGCCATGCAGGGTCACTTCCGACGCCTTGGCGCCTTCCGGCGGGCGCTCCAGTGCAATCTCCATCGTCGCCTGCTGGCCCTTGCTCAGGATGGCGAAGGTCGCCTTGGTGCCGATCGACAGGGTCGCCATGCGGTAATCCAGCGCCTCGATGCCTTCGACCGTCGTGCCATTGAGCTGCAGCACGACATCGCCGGGCTTCAGCCCTGCCTTGGCCGCCGGTCCGGCTTCCTCAACCGACGACACCAGCGCGCCGGTCGGCTTCTCCATGCCAAGCGATTCGGCGATCTGCGGTGTGACCGCTTCGAACTCGGCGCCTATATAGGGCCGCTCGAAGAAATCGAGCCCGGCCTTGGCCGCGTCGGCGAAGGCGCGCACCATGTTGGCGGGGATGGCAAAGCCGATGCCGATCGAGCCGCCGCTGCGGCTGTAGATGGCGGTGTTGATGCCGACCAGCTGGCCGCCCATGTTGATCAGCGCGCCGCCGGAATTGCCGGGATTGATGGCGGCGTCGGTCTGGATGAAGTAGCCCGAATCCGAAACGCCGATATGGCTGCGGGCAAGCGCCGACACGATGCCGCTGGTGGTGGTCTGGCCGACGCCGAACGGATTGCCGATGGCCAGCACCAGGTCGCCGACCTCGAGCGCGTCGGAATCGCCGATGGCGATCACCGGAAACGGCTTGTCGGAGGTGATCTTGAGCACGGCGAGGTCGAGCGTCTCGTCCTTGAGCATGACCTTCGAGGTGAATTCGCGCCCGTCGGCGGTCGCGACCTTGACCTCGTCGGCATCCTTGATCACGTGGAAATTGGTGACGACGACGCCGCTCGGGTCGACCAGCACGCCCGAGCCGAGCGAGGATTGCGCGCGCGGCTGCGCGCGGCCGAAGAATTCCTCGAAGAACGGATCGCCGTCAAAGGGCGACGTGACCTTGGCCGTCTGCGACGCATAGACATTGACCACCGCCGGCGCCGTCTGCTTGACCAGGGGCGCAAACGACAGCTGCACCTCTTCGCGGCCGAACGGCACGCGCTTGTCGGGACCGGAGGTGCCGTTCTCGCCTTCGACGCCATGCAGGAGGTCGGTCAGCACATCGGAGAGCCCCGGATCGGCTGGCTTGGCGGCGTCCTCGGCCAGAGCCTGCCTGACTGTCGGCGCGGCTGCGAACGCCATCATGGCGAAGAGCAGAACAAGAGACAGTCGGTTGGCGCGCATTCGCGAATCCTCCAAGGCAAGTTCGGGGGCATTGTCCCGACGATTGTGCAAAATGAAAGGCTAAGCCGCTGAAATCCGATTATTTTGGGCATCAAAGCAGCTATAGGTCGACTTGAACCTGAAAACCTTCGTCGGCCCTCATGAAAAAACAACTCCTGTCATTCCGTGACTTTTTGAAGACCGGCACTTTTGGGCCTGTTTTCCCTTCTCTGAAAATGATCGACATCGCCAGTATGCTAGGTCCGCCTGACGGCTGGATCACGGAACATGCAGAGACGATTCCGGTCTATTGGACTTTCGGAAAGCTCGAAATTTCCTTTGATGAAGAAGCACCTCATTGGATGAACTGGTTTCAGATCGAAGAAGCGGGCTATCTCGAAGGTGATTTTGAGGTTCTCACCGATCGCCTTGTGCTCTCATTGGATGGGTTCAGTGGAGAGACGACACCTTCGGAATTCTTGACTGCCGGCCTTTGGGCTCCAGAAGAGGCAGCGGTGTTCTACGCCGCCTTGAGCGACGAAATATTGCTGAACATCTGCGCGGGTCCCGTTCAGATTCATTTCCGAGTCGATATAGACTTCATCGAAGATGGGGACGCCCAAAAATACCTGACCAATTCCACCGTGTCGCGAGTGGTCAGCGATATAGATTCCCGCGCCACCCTCGACAGTATCTATTCCTATCCCCAACCGGCGTTCGAAGAGATTCCCGGCGCCTTCAATTGGAATCTGCTTAGCGGTCGCGACTACCTGATGCTTACTCGCTAAACGTAAGACACGCTAAACGTAGGACGCCGGTAACAAAAAGGGGCCCGAAGGCCCCTTGAAGTCATTCCTGAAAAACCGAGCCTTATGCGGCAGCGGCTTGCTCGTCGGTGCCTTCGGCCTCGATGCGGGCGCGGTCGCCGGCGCCCTTGGCCGAGGTGTCGCGATCGACGAACTCGATGACTGCCATGGCGGCATTGTCGCCGTGGCGGAAGCCGGCCTTCATGATGCGCAGATAGCCGCCATTGCGGGTGGCGTAGCGCGGCGCGATGGTGTCGAACAGACGCTTGACGACGCCTTCATTGCCGATCTGGGCAATGACCTGGCGGCGCGCATGCAGGTCGCCGCGCTTGCCGAGCGTCACCAGCTTCTCGACGATCGGACGCAAATCCTTCGCCTTCGGCAGGGTGGTGACGATCTGTTCGTGCTCGAGCAGCGACACGGCGAGGTTGGCGAACATCGACTTGCGATGGCTAATGCTTCGGGCGAAGCGGCGGCCTTTAAAACCGTGGCGCATGGCTCTTTTCCTTCTTCAGTTGTTCAAGAGGCCGTGGCCTCTGATGGTTTTCCGCATGACCGTCGGATCGAGCGGCCCACGCCGCCGATCCTTGGAAATTCATGCTCAATATTGGTCTTCGTAACGCTTGGCGAGGTCTTCGATGTTTTCCGGCGGCCAGTCCGGCACTTCCATGCCGAGGTGCAGGCCCATCGCCGCGAGCACTTCCTTGATCTCGTTCAGCGACTTGCGGCCGAAGTTCGGGGTGCGCAGCATCTCGGCTTCGGTCTTCTGGATGAGATCGCCGATGTAGACGATGTTGTCGTTCTTCAGGCAGTTGGCCGAACGCACCGAAAGCTCGAGTTCGTCGACCTTCTTGAGCAGCGCCGGGTTGAAGGCGAGCTCGGTGACAGCTTCGGTGGCGACTTCCTTCTGCGGCTCGTCGAAGTTGACGAACAGGCCAAGCTGGTCCTGCAGGATGCGGGCGGCGAATGCCACCGCGTCCTCGCCCGAGATCGAACCGTCGGTCTCGATGGTCATGGTCAGCTTGTCATAGTCGAGAACCTGGCCCTCGCGGGTGTTCTCGACCTTGTAGGAGACCTTCTTGACCGGCGAATACAGGCTGTCGACCGGGATCAGGCCGATCGGCGCGTCTTCGGCGCGGTTGCGGTCGGCCGGCACGTAACCCTTGCCGGTGTCGACGGTGAATTCCATGCGGATTTCAGCGCCCTCGTCCAGCGTGCAGATGACGTGGTCGGGGTTGAGGATCTCGACGTCGCCAACCGTCTGGATGTCGCCAGCCAGAACCGCACCCGGGCCCTGCTTGCGAACGACCATGCGCTTGGGGCCATCGCCTTCCATGCGGATGGCGATTTCCTTGATGTTGAGGACGATGTCGGTCACGTCCTCACGCACGCCGGCAATCGACGAGAATTCATGCAGAACGCCGTCGATCTGCACGGCGGTGACAGCCGCACCGCGCAGCGAAGACAAAAGCACGCGGCGCAGCGCGTTGCCGAGCGTCAGGCCGAAGCCACGCTCGAGCGGCTCGGCGACCAGCGTGGTCAGCGTCTTCTTCTTCGACGAGAACTCGATCTTGTTCGGCTTGATCAGTTCCTGCCAATTTTTCTGGATCATGATGCTTTCCTTCCGTTGACCCGCCACCATCCAATCGTGGCGGGCGACCTGGAGTGCCGTGGAGGAGCGCCTTGAGGCGCTCACGCGGCGTTCGGTAATGTCTTAGACGCGGCGCTTCTTGCGCGGGCGGCAGCCATTGTGCGGGATCGGCGTCACATCACGGATCGAGGTGATGGTGAAGCCGGCAGCCTGCAGGGCGCGAAGCGCCGATTCACGACCGGAGCCGGGTCCGCAGACCTCGACTTCGAGCATGCGCATGCCGTGTTCCTGGGCCTTCTTGGCGACGTCTTCGGCAGCCATCTGGGCGGCGAACGGGGTCGACTTGCGCGAACCCTTGAAGCCCTGGGCACCGGCCGACGACCAGGCAATGGAATTGCCCTGCGCGTCGGTGATGGTGATCATCGTGTTGTTGAAGGTCGAATTGACGTGGGCAACGCCCGACGAGATGTTCTTGCGTTCGCGACGGCGAACACGAGCGGCTTCCTTGGCCATGATAGTCCTTTCAGTTGATCTCTACACCGCCGTAATGCCAGCGGCTCCACCTTTGAAAGCGAGTAGTGAGCAGGGACCAGCGAATAGGGAACCCCTACTCGCTAATGGCTACTCGCTATTCGCTCACTTACTTCTTCTTGCCGGCAATCGACTTGGCCGGGCCCTTGCGGGTGCGTGCATTGGTGTGCGTGCGCTGACCGCGAACCGGCAGCGAACGGCGGTGACGCAGGCCGCGGTAGCAGCCGAGATCCATGAGACGCTTGATGTTCATCGACACTTCGCGGCGCAGGTCGCCTTCGACCTGGTAGTCGCGGTCGATGGTCTCGCGGATCTGCAGCACTTCCGCGTCGGTCAGTTGGTTGACGCGGCGCTCGGCCGGGATGCCGACCTTGTCGACGATCTCCTGGGCGAACTTCTTGCCAATGCCGTGAATGTACTGAAGCGCAATGACGACGCGCTTGTTGGTCGGAATGTTGACGCCGGCTATACGAGCCATATTCTTCTCTTCTCCATGTGGGACCGGCCGGCCTTCAAAATAAGGCACGCGCGGCGCTGTTCAAATTACCCCGCGTCCGGTGGAGGCCGGCCCTTGCGGGAGTTCCCTAGTTTCAATGCGGCTGCCTTGCCCTTGCGGACAAGCAAGCCTCATGCCTGATAGGAAGACGGGCCGCCATAACCCAGCGAACCGTTCCAGTCAAGCGCAATCTTTACTTTACCGTAACGGTCTCCCGCGTCACCGCCGCGAGCAGCGCTTCAATCTCCGCCGTCACGGTGTCGACAGGAGCCATGCCGTCGACACTCCTAAGCGAGCGTTTGGCGTAATAATAGCCGATCAGCGGCGCCGTCTTCTTGTAATATTCCCGCAGGCGCTCTTCGAACACCACCGGATTGTCGTCCTTGCGCACCGGCTGTCCGGCGGCCTTGGCGTCGTCGGCGCGCTTGACGATGCGGCCGACCAGCGCTTTGTCGTCGACGACGAACTCGATCACGGCATCGAGGCCAATGCCGCGCTCGGCGAGCATCGATTCAACCGCATCAGCCTGCACCAGCGTGCGCGGATATCCGTCGAGGATGAAACCGTTGGTGCAATCGGGCTGATCGATGCGCTCGGCCACGATGGCGTTGACGATTGCGTCGGAAACCAGCTCGCCGGCATCCATCACCGCCTTGGCGCGCTTGCCGACTTCGGTGCCGGCCTGCACGGCCGCCCGCAGCATGTCGCCCGTCGACAGCTGCGGTATGCCGTATTTTTCTACCAGTCTTTGTGCTTGCGTCCCCTTGCCCGCTCCTGGCGGCCCAAGCAATATCAATCTCATCTGGCCTTCTTCCCCCCGCGCAGCTTCGACTTCTTGATCAGGCCCTCATACTGGTGCGCGATCAAGTGACCTTGGATCTGCGCCACCGTATCGAGGGTTACACTGACCACGATCAGAAGCGATGTGCCACCGAGGTAGAATGGTACACCAGTCGCCGAAATCAGGAACTCGGGCAGCAGGCACACCAGCACCAGATAGATGGCGCCGACGACGGTGATGCGCGTCAGGACATAGTCGATGTAATCGGCGGTGCGCTCACCCGGACGGTAGCCCGGAATGAAGCCGGAATGCTTCTTGAGCTGGTCGGCGGTGTCCTTCGGATTGAACACGATGGCCGTATAGAAGAAGGCGAAGAACACGATCATTGCCGCATAGAACAGCATGTAGAGCGGCTGGCCGTGGCCGAGCGAAGCGAGCACGGTGCTTGCCCAGGCCGGCAGGTTTGTCGTCTGCGAGAAGCCGGCGACCGTTGCCGGCAGCAAAAGCAGCGACGACGCGAAGATCGGCGGAATGACGCCCGACGTGTTGAGCTTCAGCGGCAGATGCGAGGTATCGCCCTGGAACATGCGGTTGCCGACCTGGCGCTTCGGATACTGGATCAGCAGGCGGCGCTGCGCGCGCTCGAAGAACACGATCAGCGCGATGACGATTATGGCCAGCACGATGATCGCGAGTATCAGCCCGGTCGATAGAGCGCCGGTGCGGCCGAGCTCCAGCGTGCCGGAGATGGCGCGCGGCAGGCCGGCGACGATGCCGGAGAAAATGATCAGCGAAATGCCGTTGCCGATGCCGCGGGCGGTGATCTGCTCGCCCAGCCACATCAGGAACATGGTGCCGCCAACCAGCGTGACGACGGTCGAGATGCGGAAGAACATGCCGGGATCGTTGACGATGCCGTTGCCGCCTTCCAGGCCCACCGAAATGCCGTAGGCCTGCACCAGCGCCAGGAGTACCGTGCCGTAGCGCGTGTACTGGTTGATGACCTTGCGGCCCTGCTCGCCTTCCTTTTTCAGCGCCTCCAGCGACGGAATGACCGAGGTCATCAGCTGCATGATGATGGAGGCTGAGATGTAAGGCATGATGCCGAGCGCGAAGATCGCCATGCGCTGCACGGCGCCGCCGGCGAACATGTTGAACATGCCGAGCACGCCCTTGGCCTGCGAAGAGAAGGCCTGCGCGAATGCATCCGGATTGATGCCGGGCAGCGGGATATAGGTGCCGAGGCGATAGACGAGCAGCGCGCCGACGGTGAACCAGATTCGCTTCTTCAGGTCCTCCGCCTTGGCGAAAGCCGCAAAATTCAGATTCGAGGCTAGTTGTTCAGCAGCCGAAGCCATGCCTGATTCTCCGCTAGAGCATGATGCCGAAAAGTGTGAAGCGGTTTTCGGACAACGTCATGCGCTACTTCTTTGATTTGTATGTCACGCTCGATGCCCGCAGCTCAGGCGGCGCGTGGCACCGAAGCTCACGAGATAAGCTCCGGGCTCTAAACATGCAAGCGGCCGCGTTGACGCGGCCGCCTAATTGATCGGATCAAAGCGCAATCGTGAACAAAAACGGATACCGTTCCTGCCGGCCGCGCTTCAAATTGCCGTTACTCCGCTGCCGCTTCCGGCAGCTTGACCGAACCGCCGGCCTTTTCGATCTTCTCGATCGCGGCCTTGGAGGCGCCGGCGACGTCGAAGGCAAGCTTTGCCTTGAGCTCGCCGTCCGAGAGGATGCGCACTCCGTCCTTGACGCGGCGGATGACGCCGGCGGCAACGAGTGCCTCGGCCGTCACGGTCGCCTTGGCGTCGAGCTTCTTGGCATCGAGCGCCGTCTGGATACGAGCCAGCGACACGACGACAAAGCTCTTGGCGAAGATGTTATTGAAGCCACGCTTCGGCAGGCGCCGATAGAGCGGCATCTGGCCGCCCTCGAAGCCGTTGATGGCAACGCCGGAGCGCGCCTTCTGGCCCTTGACGCCGCGACCGCCGGTCTTGCCGGAGCCGGAGCCGATGCCACGGCCGAGACGCTTCTTGGAGTGCGTCGCGCCGTCCTTGTCACGCAGATCGTTGAGTTTCATCTGGGTTCTCCTGCGCTTTTGCTCAGCCCTCGTCCACGACGCGGACGAGATGCTGGACGGCAGCGATCATGCCGCGCACCGAGGGAGTGTCCTCCAGCGTGCGCTGCTTGTGCATCTTGTTGAGGCCGAGGCCGACCAGCGTTGCGCGCTGTTCCTTCGGGCGGCGGATCGGCGAACCGATCTGCTCAACGGTGATGGTCTTGGTTGCTTTCTTGGCCATGGTCAAAATCCCTGGTCAGATCGACTATTCTTCAGCCGCAACGGCGGTGCCGCGGCGGGCCTGAAGGGTCGAATACTTGATGCCGCGCGCAGCAGCCACATCCTTGGGATGCATCTGGCTCTTTAGCGCGTCGAATGTGGCGCGAACCATGTTGTAGGGGTTCGACGAACCCATCGACTTGGCGACCACGTCATGCATGCCAAGCGTCTCAAAGACAGCGCGCATCGGGCCGCCGGCGATGATGCCGGTACCCTGCTTGGCAGCGCGCAGCAGCACGCGTCCGGCGCCCCAGCGTCCTTCGACGTCGTGGTGCAGCGTGCGGCCCGAGCGCAGCGGCACGAAAATCATGTCGCGCTTGGCCGACTCGGTTGCCTTGCGGATCGCTTCCGGCACTTCGCGCGCCTTGCCGTGACCGAAGCCGACGCGGCCCTTCTGGTCGCCGACGACGACGAGTGCTGCAAAACCGAAGCGACGGCCGCCCTTGACGACCTTGGCGACACGGTTGATGTGGACGAGCTTGTCCACCATGCCGTCATCGCGTTCTTCACGATCGCGGCCGCGGCCGCCATCCCTACGTTCCTGTGCCATATCCTGTTCCTTGTTTTTTTCCGGAAGCACGGTTGCTGATAAAATCCGGTGCGCCTCTTTGGGTCACCGGGGGCGAGTTATTTTTCCTTGCATGATCTTGTCCGAAAAGTCTGCAACTTTTTGCTGCGCTGACCTTCGGTTCGGGAACAGGCAATTAGAAGCTCAGACCGCCTTCACGGGCAGCCTCGGCCAGCGCCTTGACGCGGCCGTGATAGATGTAGGCGCCGCGGTCGAAGACGACTTCCTTGACGCCGGCCTTCGAAGCACGCTCGGCGATCAGCTTGCCAACAGCGGCTGCTGCCTCGGTGTCGGCGCCGGTCTTGAGCGAACCCTTGAGGTCCTTCTCGAGTGTCGATGCAGCCGCGATGGTATGGCCCTTGGCGTCGTCGATGACCTGCACGTAGATGTTCTTCGACGTGCGGTGAACCGAGAGACGCGGACGTTCGCCGGCGACCTTCTTGATCTGGCGGCGGACGCGCTGCGCGCGGCGCTGGATGGATTCCTTGGTAGCCATGATAGTCTTCCTTGCCTTCAAAAAACGGGGGCCGCCATGTGCGGTAGGCGAAAGCGCCTCCCGCGACCGCTCCCCGCGGCGTTGCACTTCTTTGGCTTGGCCTTTTCCGAAAAGTCTGCAACTTTTCGGGGCCAGGCTTACTACTTCTTCTTGCCTTCCTTGCGGACGATCTTCTCGCCGGCATAGCGGACACCCTTGCCCTTGTAGGGCTCGGGACCGCGATACTCGCGGATCTCGGCTGCAACCTGGCCGACCTGCTGCTTGTCGATGCCGGTCACGGTGATTTCCGTCGGCTTCGGCACGGTGATCGTGATGCCGGCCGGCGTCTCGTAAACGACGTCGTGGCTGAAGCCAAGCGCCAGCTGCAGGTTCTTGCCCTGGAGTGCCGCGCGATAGCCGACGCCGGTGATCTCGAGCTTCTTCTCGAAACCGTCCTTGACGCCCTGCAGGATGTTGACGATCTGCGTGCGCGACATGCCCCACTTGGAGCGGGCGGTCTTGGTCTGGTCGCGCGGCTGGACAGCGATTTCGCTGCCTTCCATCTTGACCAGCACTTCGTCGTTCACCACGAACTTCAGCTCGCCCTTGGGGCCCTTCGCCGTCACGGTCTGGCCGTTGACGGTCGCGGTCACGCCCTGCGGCAGCGAAACGGGTTTCTTTCCAATACGAGACATTTGGTTGTCCTCGTCACTTCTCTTGTTTCAGGTCTGCCGAATTAGAAAATCTGGCAGAGGATTTCGCCGCCGACATTCTGTTCGCGTGCTTCGTGATCGGCCATCACGCCCTTCGGCGTCGAAAGGATGGCGATGCCGAGGCCGTTGGCGACGTGCGGGATCGACTTGGCCGAGACGTAAACGCGGCGGCCAGGCTTCGAGACGCGGGCGATTTCGCGCACGACCGGAGCACCGTCGAAATACTTCAGCTCGATTTCGATTTCGGACTTGCCGTTGTCGAAGTCGGTCTGGCTGTAGTCGCGGATATAGCCTTCAGCCTTCAGCACGTCGAGGACGCGGGTACGCAGGCGCGAGGCCGGCGTCGAAACGCTCGACTTCTTACGGCCATACGCGTTGCGGATGCGGGTCAGCATATCGCCGAGAGGATCGCTCAATGACATGTTATGTCCTCCTTACCAGCTCGACTTGACCAGGCCCGGGATCTGGCCGTTATTGCCGAGATCACGAAGCGCGATGCGCGATACTTTGAGCTTGCGATAATAGGCGCGCGGACGGCCGGTAACTTCGCAGCGGTTGCGGATGCGGATCTTGGCCGAGTTGCGCGGCAGGGCAGCAAGCTTCAGCTGAGCGCGGAAACGCTCTTCCATCGGCTTGGACTGGTCCATGATGATCGCCTTGAGCGCTGCGCGCTTGGGACCGTACTGGTCGGCAAGCTTGCGGCGCCTGTTGTTCTTCTCGACTGAGCTGGTCTTTGCCATTTCAGATTTTTCCTTTTCTCGCTGCCGTTACTGGCGGAAGGGGAAGTTGAAGGCCTTGAGCAATGCCCTGGCTTCGTCGTCCGTCTTCGCAGTCGTACAAACGATGACGTCCATGCCCCAGATCTGATCAACCTTGTCGTAGTTGATCTCCGGGAACACGATGTGTTCCTTGATGCCCATGGCGTAGTTGCCACGGCCATCGAAGCTCTTCGGATTCAGTCCGCGAAAGTCGCGGACGCGCGGCAGTGCGATGTTCACGAGACGGTCGAGGAACTCGTACATGCGTTCCTTGCGCAGCGTGACCTTGGCGCCGATCGGCATCTTCTCGCGGACCTTGAAGCCGGCGATCGAATTACGGGCGCGGGTGACGACGGCCTTCTGGCCGGCGATCATCGCCAGGTCTTCGGCCGCGATCGAAGGCTTCTTCGAATCCGCGGTCGCTTCGCCGACGCCCATGTTCAGCACGATCTTGTCGATGCGCGGAACCTGCATCTCGTTCTCGTAGCCGAACTGCTCCTGCAGCGCCTTGCGGATGGTCTCGTTGTAGACCTGCTTGAGGCGCGGCGTGTTCTGGGCCTTGGACTGTTTGCTTTCAGCCTTGGGCTTCGTGGTTTGAGCCTTAGCCATTGATGACTTCTCCCGAGCGCTTGGCGACGCGCACCTTCTTGCCGTCCTTCTGGAAGATGAAGCCGACGCGGGTCGGCTTGCCATCCTTGGGGTCGGCCAGCGCGATGTTCGACAGCTGGATCGGCGCTTCCTTGGTGATGATCCCGCCCTCTTGGGACTGGGACTGCTTCTGGTGACGACGGATCATGTTGACGCCGCGCACCAGCGCGGTGTCTTCCTTCGGCTGAACCGAAAGGACTTCGCCCGAACGGCCCTTGTCCTTGCCGGCCAGCACGACGACCTTGTCGCCTTTTCTAATCTTTTGCATTGGTCCGGCTCCTTACAGCACTTCAGGCGCGAGCGAGATGATCTTCATGTGGTTCTTGGCGCGGAGTTCGCGCGGAACCGGTCCGAAGATACGCGTGCCGATCGGCTCTTTCTTGTTGTCGACGAGAACGGCCGCGTTCTTGTCGAAACGGATCACGCTGCCGTCCGGGCGGCGGATGTCCTTGGCCGTGCGAACCACGACCGCCTTCATCACATCGCCCTTCTTAACGCGGCCGCGCGGAATGGCTTCCTTGATCGACACCACGATGATGTCGCCTACGGAAGCGTATTTCCGCTTCGAGCCGCCCAGCACCTTGATGCACATGACACGACGGGCGCCGGAATTATCCGCGACGTCGAGGTTTGTTTGCATCTGAATCATGACTGGCCGCCTTCTTCTCTTCTAACGGGACGGGCTCAAAGCCCCTCCCCGGTCTGTCCAAAATTCGGTTTGTTACGCCTGGTCCGAAGACACGACGATCCAGCGCTTGTCCTTGGAAATCGGCTTCGATTCCTGGATGAACACCTGATCGCCGACCTTGTGGGCGTTGTTCTCGTCGTGCGCCTTGTACTTCTTGGTCATGCGCACGGTCTTCTTCATCACGGGATGCGTGAAGCGCCGTTCGACCTTGACGACTACCGTCTTCTCGTTCTTGTCGCTGACGACAGTGCCCTGCAGAATGCGCTTTGGCATGATTTTCGTCCTTAAGCCTTCTTGGCCGCGGACTTTTCCGCAGCGATGGTCTTGATACGCGCAATGTCCTTGCGAACCTGCCGCACGCGCGCGGTCTTCTCGAGCTGGCCGGTGGCCTTCTGGAAGCGCAGGTTGAACTGCTCCTTCTTCAGGCTGGCCAGATCGTCGGTCAGCTGGTCCTGGGTCTTCGTCCGGATGTCTTCGGCTTTCATGATCAGCCCGTCCTTATTCTGCGATGCGCTGTACGAAGCGCGTCCTGACCGAGAGCTTGGCCGCGCCGAGACGCAGCGCCTCACGGGCGGTTTCTTCGTTGACGCCGTCGATCTCGAACATGATGCGGCCCGGCTTGACGCGCGCCGCCCAGTAATCGACAGCGCCCTTGCCCTTGCCCATGCGCACTTCGGTCGGCTTCGACGTCACCGGCACATCAGGGAAAATACGGATCCACACGCGGCCGGCACGCTTCATCTCACGAGTGATCGCGCGGCGGGCCGCCTCGATCTCACGCGCGGTGACGCGGTTCGGCTCCAGCGCCTTCAGCCCGAAACCACCGAAATCCAGGTTGGTGCCGCCCTTTGCGGTACCATGGATACGGCCCTTGAACTGCTTGCGGAACTTTGTGCGCTTTGGCTGCAGCATCGTTCTAACTCCAAATTCCTAAATAATCAGGCGTTTTCGCGACGACGACCGCGTTCGCGATCACCACCACCGCCATGCGCAGCATCACCCTCGGTCGCGCGACGCTCCGAAGCCATCGGATCGTGCTCGAGGATTTCGCCCTTGAACACCCAGACCTTGACGCCGCAGATGCCGTAAGCCGTATGCGCTTCGGCCGTGCCATAGTCGACATCGGCGCGCAGCGTATGCAGCGGCACGCGGCCTTCGCGGTACCATTCCATGCGTGCAATCTCGGCGCCGCCGAGACGGCCGGCGCAGTTGATGCGGATGCCTTCGGCGCCCAGGCGCATGGCCGACTGAACGGCGCGCTTCATGGCGCGGCGGAACGCGATACGACGCTCGAGCTGCTGGGCGATCGACTGGGCGACCAGGGTCGCGTCGATTTCCGGCTTGCGCACTTCAACGATGTTCAAGTGCGTCTCGGACTTCGTCATCTCCATCAGCTTCTTGCGAAGCTTCTCGATGTCGGCGCCCTTCTTGCCGATGATCAGACCCGGACGCGCCGCATGGATGGTGACGCGGCACTTCTTGTGCGGACGCTCGATCACGACCTTGGAGATCGCAGCCTGCTTGAGTTCCTTCTCAAGATACTTGCGGATCTTGATGTCCTCATGCAGCAGCTTGCCGTACTCGCCGGTGTTCGCGAACCAGCGCGAATCCCAGGTGCGGTTGATGCCGAGGCGCAGACCGATCGGATTGACTTTCTGACCCATTATGCGGCCTCCCCTTTTTCTTCGACTTCACGAACGACGATCGTGAGGTGCGAGAACGGCTTTTCTATACGGCTGGCCCGACCGCGGCCACGAGCATGGAACCGCTTCATGACGATCGACTTGCCGACATAGGCTTCCGCCACGATCAGCGCATCGACGTCGAGGTCGTGGTTGTTTTCCGCGTTGGCGATCGCCGATTCCAGCGTCTTCTTGACCGTGCCGGAAATCCGCTTGGCCGAGAATTCGAGATCGGAAAGCGCTGTCGCGACCTTCTTGCCGCGGATCAGCGCGGCAACCAGGTTCAGCTTCTGCGGGCTGATACGGATCGTGCGCAGAACGGCGCGCGCTTCGTTGTCAGCAAGCCTGCGCGGAGCTTTGGCCTTGCCCATGATTATTTCCTCTTCGCCTTCTTATCCGCGCCGTGACCGTAATAGGTCCGGGTCGGAGCGAATTCACCGAACTTGTGACCGACCATGTCCTCGTTCACCGAGACGGGAACATGCTTCTGGCCGTTGTAGACACCGAAGGTGAAGCCGACGAACTGCGGCAGGATGGTGGAGCGACGGCTCCACATCTTGATCACCTCATTGCGACCACCTTCACGAACCTTGTCCACCTTCTTGAGAAGGTAGCCGTCGATGAAGGGGCCTTTCCAAATAGAACGAGTCACTTGGCGTTACCTCTTCTTAGCTCTTGCGCTGATGGCGCGAGCGCAGGATGAACTTGTCGGTCGCCTTGTTGGACCGCGTCTTCTTGCCCTTGGTCGGCTTGCCCCACGGGCTGACCGGATGACGGCCACCGGAGGTGCGGCCTTCGCCACCGCCATGCGGATGGTCGACCGGGTTCATGGTCACGCCGCGATTGTGCGGGCGCTTGCCGCGCCAGACCGTGCGGCCGGCCTTGCCGTCGTTGATGTTGCCGTGGTCGGGGTTCGACACGGCGCCGACGGTGGCCATGCAGGAGCCGTGAACGACACGCTGCTCGCCCGAGTTGAGGCGCAGGATCGCCATGCCCTGATCGCGACCGACCAGCTGGCCGTAGCCACCTGCCGAGCGGGCAACCTGGGCGCCCTTGCCCGGCTTCAGCTCGATGTTATGGACGATCGTGCCGACCGGCATCGAGGCCAGCGGCATCGCATTGCCCGGCTTCACGTCGACCGATTCACCGGCCACGATCTTGTCGCCGGCGGCAAGGCGCTGCGGAGCGATGATGTAGGACAGCTCGCCATCGTCATACTTGATCAGCGCGATGAAGGCGGTGCGGTTCGGATCGTATTCAATGCGCTCGACCGTGCCGACGACGTCGAACTTGCGGCGCTTGAAGTCGATGATGCGGTACGAACGCTTGTGACCGCCGCCGATGAAGCGGGCCGTGATGCGGCCGTGATTGTTGCGGCCGCCCGACTTGGTCAGGCCTTCGGTCAGGCCCTTGACGGGCTTGCCCTTGTAGAGGCCCGAGCGGTCGACGATGACCAGCTGGCGGGTGCTCGGCGTTACCGGGTTGAATTTTTTAAGTGCCATGTTTGTTGTCCTCGCGGCCTAGCTCAGAGACCCGTCGCGACGTCGATCGACTGGCCGTCGGCCAGTGTCACAATCGCCTTCTTGACGTCGCTCTGGCGGCCGATCGTGCCGCGGAAGCGCTTGATCTTGCCCTTGCGGACAAGCGTGTTCACGGCCGTAACCTTGACGCCAAACAGCGCTTCGACAGCGGCCTTGATTTCCGGCTTCGACGCCTTCTTGGCGACGTTGAAAACAACCTGGTTGTTCTCGGAAGCCATGGTCGACTTTTCCGTGATCGCCGGCGAGACGATCACGTCGTAATGACGGAGGTCGGTCATTTAAAGCGCTCCTCGAGAGCCTCGACGGCGGCCGTCGAAAGGACCAGCGTGCCGCGGCGCAGAATGTCGTAGACGTTGATGCCCTGGATGGGCAGCACGTCGATGTTCGGGATGTTGGTCGCCGCCAGCTTGAAGTTCTGGTCAAGCTCGGCACCGCCGATCACCAAGGCGTTGGTCAGGCCCAGCGTCGCGAAATTCGCGATCAGCGCCTTCGTCTTGGCCTCGGTCAGCTTCAGCTCGTCGATGATGATGATCGACGCGCTCTTGGCCTTGGCCGAGAGAGCATGCCGCAAGCCCAGAGCGCGCACCTTCTTCGGCAGATCGTGCTCGTGGCTGCGAACGACCGGGCCGTGGGCCTTGCCGCCGCCGCGGAACTGCGGAGCGCGTGCCGAATGGTGACGGGCGCGGCCCGTACCCTTCTGCTTGTACATCTTGGCGCCGGTGCGCGCGATTTCGGCGCGGCCCTTGGCCTTGTGCGTGCCCTGCTGGCGCTTGGCCAGCTGCCAGCGCACGACGCGCTGCAGGATGTCCTCGCGCGGATCAAGGCCGAAAATCTCCTCGGAGAGTTTCACCTTGCCGGCGTCCTTGCCGCCAAGCGTTGTGATCTTGAGATCCATTATTCTGCTCCCTCTGCGGCCGGAGCCTCGTTCGTGGCAGCGCTAGCTGCAGCAACCGGGCGGATCGCGGCAGGCTTCGGCGCATTGGCCGGCAGTGCCACCTTGGCCGCATCGCGGACCAGGATCCAGGCGCCCTTCGATCCGGGAACCGCACCGCGGATCAGGATCAGGCCGCGATCGGCGTCGGTCGAAACGATCTCGACATTCTGTGTGGTGACGCGGGTGTCGCCCATGTGGCCAGCCATATGCTTGCCCTTGAACACTTTGCCCGGATCCTGACGCTGGCCGGTCGAACCGTGCGTACGGTGCGAAACCGAGTTACCGTGCGTCGCGCGGCCACCACCCATGTGGTGGCGCTTGATGACGCCCTGGAAACCCTTGCCGATCGTCGTGCCCGTCACATCGACCTTCTGGCCGGCGACGAAGTGCTCGACGGTGATCTCGGCGCCGACATCGATCATGTTGTCGGCGGAGACGCGGAACTCGGCGACCTTCGCCTTCGGCTCGACGGAAGCGGTCGCGAAATGGCCGCGCATCGCCTTCGACGTGTTCTTTACCTTGGCAAGGCCAACGCCGAGCTGGACGGCCGTATAGCCGTTCTTCTCCTGCGTGCGCTGAGCCACGACCTGGCAGTTCTCCATCTGGAGAACGGTGACGGGAACATGTTCCCCGGCATCATTATAGATGCGGGTCATTCCCACCTTCTTTGCAATCACACCTGAACGCATCGGTTCAATTCCTTTAGAGTTCCGGGCCAGGGGCACCGCCCCTTACCGCGCTCTCATTCCCTTAGAGCTTGATCTCGACGTCGACACCGGCGGCCAGATCGAGCTTCATCAAAGCATCGACCGTCTGCGGGGTCGGATCGACGATGTCGAGCAGACGCTTGTGCGTGCGCATCTCGAACTGCTCGCGGCTCTTCTTGTCGACGTGAGGCGACCGGTTGACCGTGAACTTTTCGATCCGCGTCGGCAGCGGAATGGGGCCGCGGACGTTTGCTCCGGTGCGCTTGGCCGTCGACACGATTTCTTTCGTCGAGGCGTCGAGCACGCGGTGATCAAACGCCTTCAGGCGGATGCGGATATTCTGTCCGTTCATGCGTCACTTCCTTGTTCTGGCGCGGCGCGGGCAAATCCTGCGCCCGCGACAGATCGGTTTAAGTCCAAATTACTCTTTGATGGTGACGACGATGCCGGCACCGACGGTGCGGCCGCCTTCACGGATGGCGAAGCGCAGCTTCTCTTCCATGGCGATCGGCACGATCAGCTCGACATCGACCGTGATGTTGTCGCCGGGCATAACCATTTCCGTGCCTTCCGGCAGCGACACGATGCCGGTCACGTCGGTCGTGCGGAAGTAGAACTGCGGACGGTAGTTGGTGAAGAACGGCGTGTGACGGCCACCTTCATCCTTGGTCAGGATGTAGGCTTCGGCCACGAACTTCTTGTGCGGCTTCACCGTACCGGGCTTGGCCAGAACCTGGCCGCGCTCGACGCCTTCACGATCAACGCCGCGCAGCAGCGCGCCGATGTTGTCGCCAGCCTGGCCCTGATCGAGCAGCTTGCGGAACATCTCGACGCCCGTGCAGGTCGTCTTGGTCGTCGGACGGATGCCGATGATTTCCAGTTCCTCGCCGACCTTGACGATGCCGCGCTCGACGCGGCCGGTGACGACCGTGCCACGGCCCGAGATCGAGAACACGTCTTCGATCGGCATCAGGAACGGCTTGTCCAGCGGACGAACCGGCGTCGGGATGTAAGCATC